>DASVCM010000618.1:0-11591 GCA_036381635.1 Lacipirellula sp. | reverse complement strand
CGCCCTGGTTGCCAAGGTTCACCGGGCCGATGAAATCATCCGGCCCGTTCATCATGCGGATGATCCCCTCGATCAGGTCGTCCCGGTAGCAGAACGACCGCGTCTGCGAACCATCGCCGAAGATGGTGATGTCTTCGCCGGCCAGCGCCTGGCGGATGAAATTCGACACCACGCGGCCGTCGTAGGGATGCATCCGCGGACCGTAGGTGTTGAAGATTCGCACAATGCGGACATTCACTCGGTTCATGCGGTGGTAATCGACGAACAGCGTCTCGGCGGCCCGCTTGCCTTCGTCGTAGCACGCCCGCGGACCGATGGGATTGACCGAGCCGCGGTACGTTTCAACCTGCGGATGCACTTCGGGGTCGCCGTAGACTTCGCTCGTCGAGGCCTGCAGCACCTTCGCCCGGCAGCGCTTGGCCAGGCCGAGCATGTTGATGGCGCCCATCACCGAGGTCTTCATCGTCTTGATAGGATTGTACTGATAGTGCCCCGGCGCCGCGGGGCAGGCGAGGTTGTAGATCTCATCCACCTCGAGAAAGATCGGATGGGTAACATCGTGACGGACGAGCTCGAAGTTCGGCTTATCGAGCAAGTGGGCGACATTCGATTTCTGACTGGTGAAGAAGTTGTCCACGCAGATAATGTCATGCCCCTCGGCGACGAGCCGCTCGCAGAGGTGAGAGCCGAGAAACCCGGCGCCGCCGGTGATGAGAATGCGTTTGATGCGTGACATTTGAGTCGAACGTGCTGGTGCTAGTTTGCCGTCTTGAATCGCCTTGAGGCCGGCGCCTTATCTTACTCAAGCGGGGGGAAGGGCTTTAAGGGGCCGTCGGCGGTAATCGCCAATTGTTCCGTTCCGGAGCACTTCTCATAACGAAGCCGTCACCGGCGGTGATATTGTCCGGAAGAATATTGTCGAAGAACGCGATTTTTGGCGACAAAACTCGCCTACTTCACTCTGCCGTGTCTCGCCGTGCGAAAGTGGCGTCAACGACGACTCGGCGTATCACGGAGCTAACAGCTAACTAATCTGAACATGCGTCCATATATAGGAAAACCCGTGGCCACTTTCAACAGAAACTTTTCGGTTTCGTGGAACGGGCCATCCGCACTAGCGTGCGGCGATTTCGCACTCGATCATCGCGACGAGATTTTTTCTAAGATCGAACTGACTGCCGTGGCCCCTTCAGGTCGGACAGCGCGGGCTATTTCGACTCCATCCTGCAGGGCAATCAGCGTTGGCCACAGCTTGACGCGAAAGGAGCGTCCCAGACGGCGGCCGGGGCCGTCTTCGACTTTGATGTGCTGGACGCCGGGATGGTCCCGCAAAGCTTCAGCCACCGTCGGCTCCGCCCGTTGGCAGTGCCCGCACCAGGAGACTCCGAATTCGAGAAGTACGGGGCCGGGAAGGGCGTCGACTTCCTCGCGCGCGGGCCCGGGATTGAGATATTCCGCAAGCATGGATGGCGTACATATGCATGCCGCGTGCCGAATGCATTCTGAGAGTTCGCGGGGCTTAGTTTACAGATAGAGTATCATGTAATTCTACCGGTCATCTCGCCCCCATTAAGGCTAAATATGATCACGGCTCCCCTTCATCGGCGCCCGCTCACGCTGCCTTTGATAGTCTTCGTCTGCTTAGCCGGGACCATTGTGCGGTCAGAATCTACGACCACGCTGGTCTACGAAGTCGATCAGGCGTCACTGAACCAACCGGTCGAAAAGGTCGGCGTGAATGTTAAGGATTTAGTCGAGGCGGTTAACCGGCGGCTTGGTCCTGCCGGTAGTGCGACGTTATTACCGAACGGGCAAATTCAGATAGACCTAAAAGGGCCGCTTGATGGAGCTGAATTAGAGTCGGCAAAGATGCGCGCCGCCGCAACGGGCTCATTAGAATTCCGCATCCTCGCAAGTCCATTGTTCGCTTCCGATATGCCAATCATTAGACAGGCGCAATCGCTGGCCCCGAAGGAGAAAGAGGTTGTCGTCGGGGAGGACGTTGAAGCTAGGTGGGTCCGGTATTCGACCGATACGCTTGGCAGCACCGAAGACTCGATGGTGACGCGCGCGATCGGCGGGAACAAAGAAACATTGATCTTGATCGATCCGCTTCATGTCACCGGAGTTTATCTCCGCGCGGCGCGAAAGACCCTCGATCAGCGTGGTACATCTGCGATTGAGCTGTTTTTAACCAAAAGAGGGGCGAAATTACTTGGAAAACTAACTGGCGGCAATGCGCCAAATCCGGCAGGATCGACGCGCAGGCTGGGCCTGGTGCTGGATGACAAACTCCTCGCCGCGCCAACCATTCAGGCTACGGTGAGTAATGCAGCAGTTTTTGGCGGATTGTCGAAGCACGAGGCGACTAGCGTCATGGCGATTCTCAACGAGGGCGTCCTTCCGCTTCCTTTGCGCGAAGTGGAGGAGACGCAATAAAGACGCGATGGTCCGCGCCTGCGGCCTCACGTGGCGCCGAGCCCGTTGCTAGGCCAGCCGAGGCCGCCGGCTTTATGTCCGCGCCGGTTGCCGTTGGCGCTGGTAGTTGCCATTGGCGCCGTTGCCGTTTTTGGCGGTCGGCCGCGCCGTTTGGATGGCGATGCTCCCCGGCCCAAGGAGGCCGTCGACGCGTTCGCGGAGTTCGGGGTTCAGTTCAAGGCCCGGCCACTTACTGTCGAGCCAGACCTGGCCGCCGGCGGCGAGGTCGAGCCGCAGCTTTAGCTTTTTGCTTCCCGGATAGCCGCGTAGGATTTCGCGAAGCTGCTCCAGGCCGCGCTCTCCGTGCTCCCGCTCGCGGACGCGGATGATGACGCCGCTGGCGTAGCGTTCGGAGAGGTCGGTCAGCGGGATCAGCTCATCGACGATGAGGTTGGTTTCCTCGGCGCCGGGGCGGCGGTCGACTTTGCCTTTGACGGCAATGATCGTGTCGGCGACGACTTGCGACCCATACTCGGCGAACTGCTCGGGCCACAGGATGCAGCGGGTGATGCCGTCGAGGTCCTCGAGGTCCCACATGGCGTACTTGGTGTGTACGCTGCCGGGGCGCGGATTCTTCGTGTGCGAGAACTTGATCGCGGCAAGCATGCCGCCGAGCAAGACCTCGTCGCGATGCTTCAGATCGCCCAGCGACTTGCTCGAGTGGCTGCAGAACGTGCGAAGCGTGCCTTCAAATTCGGCGAGCGGGTGGCTGGAGAGGTAGTAGCCGAGAACCTCTTTTTCCTGCGTGAGCTTTTCCTTTTCAGACCATTCCGGCAGGTTCGGCAAGACGGAGGCGGCGGCCGACTGATCTTCATCGTCATCCTCGCCGAACAGGCCTTTCTGACCGGCTCGGCGATCGGCGGCCGCGGCGGCGCCTGACTGCAGCGCCTTGTCGAGCACGGCCATGCACTGCGCGCGATGCCCGCCAAGCGAATCGAAAGCGCCGGCTTTGATGAGGGCTTCAATCGTGGCCCGGTTACATAACGCGGGGTCGACGCGTTCACAGAAGTCGAAGATGCTCGTGAACGGGCCATTTTTCGCCCGCTCGGCGGCAATGACTTCGGCCGCCTGGCCGCCGCAAGCCTTGACCGCGCTGAGGCCGAAGTGGATTTTGCCGTTCTCCACCTTAAAATCGGGATCGCAGGCGTTCACGTCCGGCGGCAGCACCTCGATCTGCATCCGGCGGCAGTCCTCGATATGCTCGACCAGGGCGTCCTTGCTCTTGAAGTTCCGGCCCGGGATGTCGCACGAAAGAAGCGCGGCCATGAACTCGACCGGGTAATGCGCCTTCAGATACGCCGTCATGTAGGCGATCAGGGCGTAGGCGGTCGAATGGCTTTTGTTGAAGCCGTAGCCGGCGAACTTTTCGATCATCCCGAACAGTTCGTTCGACTTCTTCTCGTCGAGGCCCAGCGACTTGGCACCGGCAATGAATTCCTCGCGGTACTTGGCGATGATCGGCAGCTTCTTTTTGCTGATCGCCTTGATGCAGGTGTAGGCGTTCGACAGCGCGATCCCGCCCAGGCGGTTGATGATCCGCATCACCTGTTCCTGGTAGACCATCACGCCGTGCGTCTCGGCAAGGATTTCTTCCGTGACGGCGTGCGGGTACTCGGCCGGCTTGCGGCCGTGCTTCACCTCGATGTACTGGTCGACCATCCCGCCTTCGAGGGGTCCGGGACGATAAAGGGCGTTCGTGGCGATGATGTCGCGGAAATGATCGGGCTTCATCCGCTGCAAGAGGTCGCGGATGCCGCCGCTTTCGAGCTGAAAGATGCCCTTGGTTTCGCCGCGTTGGAGCAGCGCGTACGTTTCCTTGTCATCGAGCGGAAAAGCGTACGGATCGATCTTCTCGCCGCGCGACTTTTCGATGAGCGCGACGCTGCGGGCGAGGATGGTGAGGTTCCGCAGCCCGAGGAAATCCATCTTCAAGAGGCCGGCGGCTTCCACGTCGCCCATCGCCCATTGGGTGATGACTTCGGTCTTTCCTTTCACATGCTGCAGCGGCACGTACTCGTCGACGGGCTTTTGGGCGATGACCACCGCGGCGGCGTGCGTGCCGACGTTGCGGGCCAGGCCCTCGATCTTGCGGGCCAGGTCGATCAGCTCGCGAACGTCCGGATCCTTCTCGTACGTCTGCTTCAGCTCGTCGCTGGTCTCGAGCGCCTTGTTGATCGAGATGCCAAGCTGTTCGGGCACCATGCCGACGACTTGATCAACCTTAAAGATCGGCATGCCAAGCGTGCGGCCGACGTCGCGGATCGCCGCGCGGGCGGCCAGCGTGCCGAACGTGCCGATCTGGGCGACGTTCGCCTCACCGTACTTCCGCTTGACGTACTCCAGGACTTCGCTGCGGCGTTCCTTGCAGAAGTCGATGTCGATATCGGGGGCTTCCAAGCGACTTTCGTCGAGGAACCGCTCGAACAGCAGGTCATACTCCAGCGGGCAGACGTGGCTGAGCTTTAGCGCATAGCAAACGAGCGAGCCGACGCCGGAGCCTCTCGCGGTGCAAGGAATGTCGCTCTCGACCGCGAAGCGGACGAAGTCCCAGACGATCAGGAAGTAGTCGCAAAAGCCCAGCTTGGTGATGACGTCGAGCTCACGGTTGAGCCGGTCGTGCACCTCCTGTGACAGTTCGCCGTCGGTCCAGCGCTTGGGCCTCTTGGCGTACCGCTCCTTGAGCCCGTTGATGCAGAGCTCGCGGAGATAGTCGGGCGGCGACTTTTCTTCGGGGACATGGAACGTGGGGAAGTGGCGCTTGCCGAGCTCCAGATCGATGTCCACCGAGTCGGCGATCTGCTGCGAGCGCCGCAGGGCTTCCGCCTGGTCGGGCAGGGCGGTGAACATTTCGTCCGCACTGCGGAGAAAGAACTGGTCCCCTTCCATCCGCATGCGGTTGGCGTCGGTGCGGAACTTGCCGGTATTGATGCACAGCAGCACGTCCTGCGCGACCGCGTCGTCCTGGCGGACGTAGTGGGCGTCGCTGGTGGCCACCAGCGGCAGACCCATCCGGCTTGCGACCTCGACGGCGGCCTCCTTGGCGAGCCGCTGGATTTCGAGGCCGTTGTCCTGAATTTCGATGAAGTAACGGTCGCCGAAGACGCTGTGGAACCATCCGGCGATCTCGCGCGCCCTTGCGATTTGGTCTTCGACGTACGCGCCGGGGCCGGGGACGGCCCGGTTCGCGCCGTTGGAATTACCGTTGCTTGCCGCTAAGAGCGCGCGGCTGAACTCGCCGCTGACGCAGCCGCTGAGGCAGATGATTCCCTCGGAGTATTGTTCCAGCAGTTCGCGGTCGATCCGCGGCTTGTGATAGAAGCCCTCAAGGAACGCCCGGCTCGCCATCTTCACCAGGTTACGGAAGCCGGTAGCGTTCTGCGCGAGCAAGGTCAGGTGGTAGGTCGCCTCCTTGCTGGTGAGAACGCCGCCTTTGTCGAACCGGCTGCCGGGGGCGACATAGGCCTCATAGCCGAGCACGGGGTTGATCCCCTCGGCCTTGCAGGTTTTGTAGAACTCCAATGCGCCATAGAGATTGCCATGGTCGGTCAGCGCCAGGGCGTTCATGCCCAGCTCTTTGGCCCGGCCGACGAGCCCTTTAATCGGGCTGGCGCCATCCAACAGGCTGTAGTGGCTATGGCAGTGAAGATGGATAAACGAGGGTGCGGACAACGGACGGCCTCCTGCTCAAACGCGGCGCAAGCGAACGCTAGCATTGTAGCGAATCGGCGCCGCGCGGCAGAGGCGATTGTTCCCGCAAACGCAAGCGGCGCCTCGGAGGCGCCGTTTGCACATTTGGTTCACAACGAAATCTCTCGCAGAGGCGCTAAGGCGCAAAGAAGAAGGGATTGACTTGTTCTTTGCGCATCCTTTGCGGCTTTGCGCCTTTGCGAGAGAAGACCCCACTTAACCTGCTATTCGGCGACGAAGCAAGGCGCCGCTCAAGATTGTCAGGCAAGCCAGGGCGCCGGCGCTTGGCTCGGGGACGGCCTGGAAGTAGTTCGCCGCGACGTACTCGGCGATATTGCGGCCGAGCGTGATGCCGTCGGTCTGATCGAAGATCCAGTGCACGCCCAGATACACGCGGCTCATGCCGTTCTCGCCTTCGGGCGAGTCCTCAGCGCCCGGCGCGAGAGGAGCGACCTGCGTGAAGCTGGTGAATGTGCGTGAGCCGCCGCCGCCTTCTTCCTCGGAAGTCAGGACGTAGTCGGGATCATTGCCCAGAATGCCGTCGATCGCGTCGAACGAATTCGTCCCGTAGAACAGCTCCAACGACTTGAATACTGCGCCGCCCATCGTGGCATGGCCGCTGGTCCAGGAGGGGAATGGCGGCGTAAAGTCGTCGTTCATGTCATCGTGATCATTGCCAGGAGCTCCCAGCGGACGCCAGTCGGGGTCGCCGATCGTATCCGGATTGCCGTCGGCGTCGCCGGCGCCGCCGACGCCCGCTTCCTGGATGCCGGCCACCGGCCGCCAGAAGTTGTTGGTGAACTTGGCATCCCACGAAGCGATGGCCGCATCCGCTTGCGCCACGGAGGCCATGGCAAACAGCCGAGCGTTCTCGGCCTCGGTATTGCCGGCTTGAGCCGCGATATCCGCCAGGTGGTTAACGAACATCACCGGCGGCGGACCCATCGAAGCACGGTCGTACCCCCAAAACAAACCAATCTCCGTCTGCTCGGGCGTTCGCGAGGGACTGTTCAGCGCGCCTAGATCCTTCACCTGGTTGAACGCGTCCGTATACGCTTGGCTGTTCAATCCCGGCGGCGCGGGAATCGCCGCAATCATGCTCGCGGTGTCGGAAATGCCGAAGGTGCTTACGGCCCCCCACTCGGGTCCCCAAACATTCTGGGCTGGATTCCAGGGATCGGGTCGCCACTTGCCAGGACCGGCCAACGGCGAGTACGGAACCGAACTGCCGGAGCCGTCGTTGTCGCGGGCAATCATGCAGGCGTCGGCGATCAGCGTGCCGAGGGCAATGCCGTTGGTCTTCTCGACGCCGCTGGGGATTAATCCCATTCGCGTGTTGTAATCGGCCTGAATCATTGCCGACTCACCGGCGTAGCACTCGTTGAGGATCGTGTACGCGGCATGGTGCACGGCCGCCTCGAGCGATGTGTTCGGGCCGGCGTGCGTGTTCACGAGCCACGGCTGGTGGGTGCGGTTGAACGACTGAAACACGTCGTAGATCGCGGTGTTCATCATGGCGATCGCGCGCGTCGACCAGCCGGGGTCCGCTTTGTTGACCGCGTGCGTGCCATCCTGCTGCATGACATTGCGGATGGTGCCGTTCCAGTCGAGAACGACATCGGCCTGCGCTACAGAGCAAGCGAGAATCGAGAAGACGCTGACGGCAAGAGCAAGGAACCGCGACATCGAAGTTGCACCTGGCATGAGTGACGACACTCTGGCCGGGATTCGATGTCAGCCGAAGGCAAGAAGCGCCGCTATCCTAAGCGGGCAAAGACATCCACAATCCGTGCAGTGACGCAAGAGAACGACTGGCAAGCAAATACCGGCTCAGAAGATTAGCAATACCGGAAAAAACCAGCCCAAAAAAGTAGCCGCCGTTGCGGCCATCACAGGTTTCATGATGAGGCCCGGCCTCAAGGAAGTCAACAAGAAAGAGCCATTTCGGAACTGGCAAAAGCTGAAGCCGCCCCATCTGCCGATTCGTCCGGTATTACCGGATCGCGCCGCCCGCGAGGAATCGGGCGGCTAGCTAAGGTCAGGGTCGCCAATCTCACGGAGGTATTCAGCAAGCTGCGACTGCACGTCCAGCAGCTCCTGCCAATGGGCCAGCGGAATCGTCGCCTTACCATGCTCCTCGTCGATCTCCGCCGACTGCACCAGTTGCCGGGTGCGCAGGTGGAGGTATTCCAGGATTTCCGATATCGCAGCCGCCTGGCCGGGGCTGAGTTTCTCCGGCAATTCCGGAGGCGCGGGAATATGGAGCGTACTCTGCAGGTCCTCGGACGAGCCTAGGTGAAGCTCAAAGCTGAGTGACTTCGAATCGACCCGCTTCGCGAGCTCCTCGGCCATCAGCTCGCTCGTCTCGGTAATGCCGTCGTTGCGAAGTTCTTCCAGCCGGTGGGCAATCTGATCGCGCGTACCAAATAGCAGAACCGACCGGCCGAGCGAGATCACGTCGCCGTACCGCAGAATCCGCAGTTGCGTATCCTCGCCATTGACGCGCGTGCCGTTGGTGCTTTCCAGGTCGGTGAGAACCAGCTTGCTCTGGTCCTCCTGGATTTTGAGATGGAAGCGGCTGATCCGCTCGTCATTGAGCTGAACCGAGTTGCCTTCTTCCCGGCCGATGGTTACCGGCGGTTCGAGTTCCTCAAAGACTGTGCCGCGGTCGGCGCCGTCCAGCACGCGTAAGGTAACCCGAGTCATTGCTGCCGGCCGCGCCGCCTCTGCTCTCGATTGTGTTCCCATCGGTCTGGTTTAACGACGGATTGTCGCAGCCGGGCCTCATTTGCGCTTATAACACGGAGCCATGCAAGCGGCAAGCAAAACCGCCTTGCACTCGATACCCGTCATGGGCGTGTGAAGCCGCCGTCTGTCGAGTCGTGCGGCTCAATAGAGCGTATATCGGCGACGCAACTGGCGTTCCGGTGGAAAAAGTTGGGCGCCCGACGCCCAAGCGGACACTAGGCCGACGGGCCGGGGGCGCTGGAACCCGGCTCGGCCGGGGGCGAATCGATCGGCGTGGCGCCGGGCGGCGGGGTCCCACCCCCCGCGCGGACGTAGTCGCTTCGACCACGCGCGTAGTCAGCGGCTGTCGGCAGTTCGGACTCCGCCCCATGCGAACCTTGAGCCCGCTCGAACAGCCGCTTCAAATAAGGCCTGCACCAGCCGCAGCCCGTCCCAGCGCCGAAGCACTCGGCAAGCTGTCCGACGCGCTTCGGCCGCTCCAGGCGGATGAAATTCTCCACTTTTCGCCGGGTTACGTGAAAGCAGAGGCAGAGCTCGTCGTCGAGGTCCATGGGAATGTCCAAATGACGAATGACGAATGACCAAGGACGAAAAGAGAGGTCTTTTCATTCGTCATTCGGGAATTCGTCATTCTATCACCGTCGCAATTCGGTAGGCGACGCGGCACGCGACAGTGAATTGATCGAGGTCGAGCCATTCATCGACCGTGTGTATGTCGTTCTGACCGCAGCCGAGGGTCACGGTGGGAATGCCGTGGGCGGTAAGCCAATTGGCGTCGAGGCCGCCGTTGGCGATGGTGTAGTCCGGTTCCAGTCCTTCGGCGGCGAGCGCGGCGACAGCGGCTTGAACCGACGGCTCCTTCAGACTGAGCTTGAACGATTCGTAGTCGAGCCGACCTTCGATGGCAGCTCCGCCGGCCTTCCCTTTTTCATTGCGAACTTGCTTCACCGCCCGCGCAAACGCTCGTTCGATCTCGCGGACAATGCGAGCTCGGAACCGCGGCTCGTGGCTTCGCGCCTCGGCGCGGAGTTCCACCAGGTCGGTGACCACGTTGGTGGCGGCGCCGCCGTAGATGACGCCGACGTTGCTCGTCCCGCGATGCCCGTCGCGCTCGATAAGACCGTGCCACCCGTTTTTGACCAGGTCGGCGATGGCCAGCGAAGCGATGGCGATGGCGCTGACGCCGCGCTCAGGATGTACGCCGGCGTGGCTGGCGATCCCTTCGACGACGATGCTCATCCGATACCCGCCCGTGGCGCCAAGCACGACGCGGCTGGCCGGGCCGCCGTCCCAGTTGAAGGCCAGCTTCGGCGACTTGAGCATGCTGCGGCTTACGTAGCGGGCGCCGTTGAGCCCCGTTTCTTCTTGCACGGTCCAAAGGAACGTCAGCGGCGGATGCGGCTGTTTCCCTTGTAGCGTCGCCAAGGCCGTGGCCAACAGGACCGCGCAGCCCGCACGGTCGTCGCCGCCAAGCCCGGTGTGCGGGTCGGCCGATACGATCTTTCGGCCCATGCGTACAGGTCGTGCGTCGGCGCAGATCGGCACCGTGTCCATGTGGGCCGAAAGCAGCCGCCGCGGCGCCTTCACGGCGCCCGGCAGTCGCACGGCGAGATTGCCGACGGCGCCGCCATGCGGCGATTTTCTGTTGGCCTGATCGAAGGCGACAGCGTCGTCCGGCAGGCCAGCCTGCTTCAATTGAGCGACGATGAACTCTGCGACCGCTAGCTCGCCGCCGCTCGGACCTGGCAGGGCCAGCAGTTGCATGAGGAGGTCGATCGCGCGGTCGTCTGGAAGCATGGCGAGTCTGTCCCTTGCAGTCACCTCTAGCCGCGGCCTAACAGGCCGCCGGGGAAGTGGCGCGCGACTTACCAATATTGGATGTCGCTTGGTGCTTCACCGGCGGGCTGTTAGCCCGCGGCTACCTTGGAGTCCAAATGTTTGGCGGCGGGCGATTATCCGCAAAGTCTTCCTGGCTTAACAGATCTTGCGGGTTTCCCCAGGCCGCAACCGTGGCAAAGCCTGCTATCGCGAAATTCTCCACGCAAGCCGACCAGGGGCAATTACCGATCATTTCCCCAGAGGATATCCCCACTCCGGCGGTGCGCCTGCGCGCCGCAAGGAGCCGGGGCGGCGTTATTGTGGGCCGCATGACGCGGCGCGCCCCTCAAAGCGGCAGGGAGGCCACAGGCGCATCATGCATTGGAAACGCCGACAACCGAAGTGGCCCTACCTGGCCGGTTTGGTCTGTCTGTTCTTCATCACCATCGCGGCGCCCTGGTCGTGGCAACAGCGGCCTGCCGAAGAAAGCGAGCTTGAATCGCTCGGCTTCGAGGATTCAGCGCCCGCACTAAACGCCCCGGCCCCTACGCCGGCAGCGAAGCCGACGTTCGTCCGCCCCGCGCCCGCGCTGCCTCCGCTGGCGGCGCCGACGGCGCCGGAACCGTCGTTGGCCGGTCCGATGGTAATTGCCGACGACTATGTGGCCGTCGACGAGCCGCTCACAACAGTTGAGGAACCCGAGCTCGAGGAGTCGACCACGGCGGAAGCCCTTGCAGAAGAAGTGGCTGCCGAGCCGGCGGTCGAGCTTGCCGAACCGATCGCCGAGAACCTGCAGCTTCGCCCGCCGAGCCGCAGCGTGCTGGTTCGCAATGTCAGCCCGCCGGCCGCCGTCGCGCGGC
>DASVCM010000617.1:0-4095 GCA_036381635.1 Lacipirellula sp. | reverse complement strand
TCCTTTGCGTCCTTTGCGACCTTCTGTTAGTTGGTTTGGCTTCTGTTTAATTCTGTTCCTTCGGCGGCTCGCTCAGTAAGTCCGGCCGCCGTTCTTGGGTTCGTTCGCGACTGCTTTGTTCTCTCCACCGGGCAATCGCCTGGTGGTCGCCGCTCAGCAGCACCTCCGGCGCCTCCCGTCCCCGGTACACGCGGGGCCGCGTGTACTGGGCGAACTCCAGCAGCCGGTTGCCGCTGGAGAACGAATCGAACCGTCCGCTGTCTTCGTCTCCCAGCACCCCGGGGACCAGTCGGATGACCGCGTCGATCACCACCATCGCGGCCACCTCGCCGCCGTTGATGACGAAGTCGCCGAGCGACACTTCCTCGGGCTGCAATATGTCGTTCACGCGCTGGTCGAACCCCTCGTAACGGCCGCACAACAGCACCAGCCGCTCGTGGCTCGCCAGCTCCTCGACCAGCCGCTGGTTAAGCGGCCGGCCCTGCGGGGTGAGCATCACCACTCGCCCCGGCGTCTCTCCAACGTTCTGCACCGCTTCGACCGCCTCGATCGTCGGCCCCGGCATGAGCAACATGCCCGGCCCGCCGCCGAAAGGCCGATCGTCAACTTTAGCGTGTTTGTCGGTCGCCCAGTCGCGGATGTTATGCGTATGGATCGAAACGAGGCCTCGTTCGATCGCCAGCTTCAACAAACTCTGCGTCAGGTAGCCGGAGAAAATCTCCGGGAACAGCGTCAGGACGTCGAACCGCATGGGAGGACCATAGGACCATGGGACAATAGGACCGTAGGACCATCCCCTCCGCCGGTCCCATGGTCCCATTGTCCAATGGTCCCATGGTCCCGATCGTTTCAACCTTCCGCGTTCTCCGCAGGCGCTTCTTCCGCAGCGGGCGCTTCCGCGGCCGCGGTCTCTTCAGCCGCCTTGGCCTCCTCAGCAGCCTTAGCTTCTTCTGCCGCCTTCGCCGCGGCAGCCGCCTCTTCGACCTGCTTCTTGCGCGAAGGCGCCGCGGGTCCCGCGTCCGGCACCACCTTTGGGCCGCGCAGCTTCTCGATCGCCTTCTGCTGCTGCTCCAGGTGCGAGCCATTGGGCCCGTACTTCTTGATCAGCACGGCCACCTTCTCGCTCGGCAGCGCGCCGACGCTCAGCCAGTGCGCGACGCGTTCCTGATTGAACACAGCCCGCGCGTCGGTCTCCGGCACGCTGGGATCGTAAGTGCCCAGTTCCTCCAGCACGCGGCCGTCGCGGGGGGCGCGCTTATCGGTGGCACAAATGCGAAAGAATGCGCGATGGGCCCGGCCCATCTTCTTCATGCGGATGACTACCGCCACAACTCGTCTCCTCAAATGCGTTACGGAGCCGCTTACGCAGCCCCAAGTGCCCGCCCAGGCATAGCTTAGGGGCCAGACGGGAATCCAGTATCTTGGCCGATGAGGTGGAAATTGGCAAGTGGGGATGCACCAACAGCCACGACCGGTCCGAACCCTGTCACCCCGAGGTCTTCCGAGGGGTCCGCTTAGAGTTCCAGTAATGGAGCCGGTCCTAGCCGCGGCGGACCCCAGAACGCGAGCGGAGGCCCTTATTCCGAGCGGAGCGAGGAGTTAAGTCCCGGTACGCCCTCCGGACCCCTCGGCGGACCTCGGGGTGACTGGGTTCGGGCAGTGTCTACTTCCCGCGCTGCTCGCGCTTCCGCTTGCGCAGCTCCTTCTCGCGCTGTTTCTTCAGCTTCGCCTTCTCCTCATTGCTCAGCCGCTTGCCGCCGCCGAGCTTCTTGCGCGACATCGTCCCGTCGCCGGTCATCGCCCCGGCCTGCAGTTCGCGAACCATTTTCATCCGGTCGCGCATCCCCTTCCCCGCCATCGCGGTCATCACCTGCGACATCGCGCTGAACTGCTTCACCAGCTCGTTCACCTCATGCGGCTCGACGCCGGCGCCCGCCGCGATCCGCCGCCGCCGGCCCTGATCGATCACCTTCGTTGGGTTGCGCTTCTCGTCGGGCGTCATCGAGTCGATCACGCCCAGCAGCCGCTTCATGTCTCCCTCGGCGTCCATGTCCTCGACCTGTTTCATCAGGCCGCCCATGCCGGGGATCATGCCCATCACTTTCTGCAGCGGGCCGAGCCGGCTGATCTGGCTCATCTGCTTGCGGAAGTCGTCGAGCGTGAACTCCCCCTTCTTGAGCCGCTCCTCCTGGGCAAGCATCTCCTCCTGGTCGAACTCGCGTTGCGCCTTCTCCACCAGCGTGAGGATATCGCCCTGCCCCAGGATGCGGCCGGCCATGCGGTCGGGGTGGAACTCCTCGAGGGCGTCCAGGTGCTCGCCGACGCCGATGAACTTGATCGGCACGCCGGTGACGTGCTTCACCGACAGGGCCGCCCCGCCGCGGGCGTCGCCGTCGAGCTTCGTGAGAATAACGCCGTCCAGCTCCAGCGCGTCGTTGAACGCCTTGGCGCTGTTCACCGCGTCCTGTCCGGTCATGCTGTCGATCACCAGCAGTACCTGGTCAGGCATTGCCTGCCGGTCGACGCGTTTCAGCTCCTCCATCAACTCATCGTCGACGTGGAGCCGGCCGGCCGTGTCGAGAACGATCACGTCGTTGCCGCTCTTCTTGGCATGAGCTTGTGCCGCGCGAGTGACGGCGACCGGATCCTTTTGCGTACGGTCGGAGAAGACCGGGATGCCAAGCTGATCGCCGATGATGTGGAGCTGATCGATGGCCGCCGGCCGCTGCAGGTCGGCCGCCACGAGCAGCGGCGAGCGGCCCGCCGCCTTCAGCATCCGCCCCAGCTTGCCGCTGGTCGTGGTTTTGCCGGAGCCCTGCAGGCCGCACATCATCAGGACGGTGACGTCGTTCTTGCCCTTGAGATGGAGTGAATGGTCCACCGGCCCCATCAAATCGACCAGGGCCTGATAGACGATGCCCACCACCTGCTGGCTGGGGTTGAGCGACTTCAGCACCGCCTCGCCGACGGCCTGATCGGTCACCCGCTTCATGAAGTCCCGGACCACCGGGAAGGAAACGTCGGCCTCCAGCAGCGACCGCTCGACGAGCTTCAGCCCGTCGCGCATGTTCCCCTCGGAGAGCTTCCCCTGCCCGCGCAGGGTTTTGAAGGCGGAAGAAAGGCCGTCTTGGAGAGCTTCGAACATGGCGGGGAGTTGGGGAGGCTGTAGGCTGTCGACCCTAGGCTGTAGGGAGAAACGCAATTCTAGCCGCACCGGCCAGCCGCGGGCAGGGACATATATAGCCGGGCCATCCTGGCCCGGCGCAAAGTAGGCTTCTCGCTCCGCGAGAAGCTCCATCTCGCTCCAGCGAGATGGCTACACTTGTCCGGCCAGGATGGCCGGGCTATCTGTGCGCGAATTGCCGGGCCTGCACGGCGATGTCGACGTCGACCTTCTCGCTCCAGGCGGCGAGCAGCTTCCGATATACCGGCCCTGGCTGGCCGCCGGCGATTGACTGGTCGTCCATCTTCACCACGGGTTGAATGCAGATCGATGTGCTGGTGAGCATCACCTCCGACGCGGCCACGAGATCGGCGGGTAAAAGGTCCGCCTCGCCATGCGGAATGCCCAACTCATCCGCCAGCTCAAACAAGAATTGCAAGCTGATCCCCGGCAGCACGTCGTCAAGCTTCGGCGTCACCAGCCCGCGATCGGCAAAGTACGCGACGAAATTCGCCGTCGACGCCTCGCCAATGAACCCGCGCTGGTCCAAGAGCAGCGCTCGGGCGCCGGGACACTTCCGCGCCGCCTCCTGATCGGCCAGATAGTAATGCATCCGGCTGCGGCACTTCAGCTCCGACGGCCAGCAGTTCTGCGGAACCTGCCGAACATCGGTAATGCAGACCTCGACCCCCTCTTCAAACTTGTGCGACCACTGCGAAAACGGAATCGGCCCGCCATGCACGCAAACCGTCGGCCGCGCCGCGTCGGCCGTTTCCCCTGGCGTCACGAACGCCGCGATCGACCAGTCGTCGCCCGGAGCGATGTGCTCGGCGTTGACATCGACAAACGCGGCGATGACATCGCCAATCTCATTGACCAGCGGCTCGAGGTTCCACCCCACGATTTCGAGGGAATGCCGCAACCTCGCGAGG
>DASVCM010000616.1:0-6735 GCA_036381635.1 Lacipirellula sp. | reverse complement strand
CCAGCTCAGCGGCGTCGGCGGCCAGGTGCGGCCCGGGATTGTCCACCGACTCGATCGCGACACGAGCGGCGTGATCGTCGTCGCGAAGACGGATGCTGCGCATCAATCGCTGGCTGAGCAGTTTCACGATCGCACAGTTCGCAAGGAGTACCTGGCCATCGTCGCCGGGCGGCCGGATCGGGACGCCGATCGCGTGAATGAGCCCATCGGGCCGCACCCGACGCACCGCGAGAAGATGGCGCTGCGGACGAATCATCCCGAGGCGCGGCCGGCGGAGACGTTCTTCGAGGTGGTTGAGCGGTATCCGGGCTTTGCGCTGATGCGCGCGCAGCCGAAGACGGGCCGTACGCATCAGATTCGGCTCCACCTGGCGCATCTTCGCTGTCCCGTGTTGTGCGATAAGCAATACGGCAGCCGCTCGCGGATCACGGCGGGCGAGTTGCGCGGGATCACGCGGTTGAAGCGGCTTGGGTCGGGCATACCAGACGATGCCGTGCTGATGGAGCGGCAGGCGCTGCATGCGCATCGGTTGGCGTTTGAGCATCCGCTAAGCCGCGAACGGGTAGAGTTCGAGGCGCAGCTGCCGGCGGATATGGCGGAGGTGCTTCGCATTCTGCGCGAAGCTCTGCGCTAATGATGCGCCGATGGACTAATCGCTTAGGCGATCAGTCCGAAGTGCACGTGGAGTACGCGGCTTAAGGCGACGACTCTTACAGCGGCGCGTCGGAGGGGGGCGAGACGATGACGTCGCCGAAGAGGGCGTGCATCAGGTTGCGCGTGCCGAGGGTGCGCGGCGTGACGAACAGCTCCCCCGCCTTGAAGCCGGCGATCTCGCCCAGGTGCTGGGCCCAGGCGGCGACGCGGCCGAAGACGTGCTGCTTTTCGGGGCCGAACTGGGTGGCGTAGCAGCGCACGGCGGCGAGCTTCTTTTCGAGCGTCGACGAGATGTCGCAGATGATGTGCCCCGCGCCCGTCATCGGCGTGGCGGAGTAAAACGCGAGCGTGAAGTAGAGCTGCGCTTCGATACGGTGCGGCGGCAAGTGCTGGAACTGTTCCTCCCACTTGGTGAGCCGGGCGTAGAACACCGCGGCGTCGGTGATCTGCATCGCCTGCCAGTGGTCGGGCGAGGCCATCGGCGTCTTTTCGCCGAAGCCGAGCACGAGCCGCGGGCGGTAGCGGCGGAGCTCGGTGGCGAGCGCCACGCGGTTCTCGAACGTGTCGAACAGCTTGCGGTTGGAAAGGTTCAAGACGATCCGCTCGTGGACGCCGAGCGTGCGCGCCGCGGCGCGGGCCTCCGCAATGCGGGTTTCGGGGCCCGGCGAGTTGGGCGTGGGTTCGCCGTCGGTCAGATCGATGATGCCGACGCGATAGCCCTGCTCGACCAGCCGTGCGAGCGTGCCGCCGCAAGCGATTTCCACGTCGTCGGGATGGGCGCCGACGGCGATCACGTCGAGGGGTTCGGGGAGAGCGGTTGCCATCAATTCACTTGAGCTTGTGCGGAGTAAGGGCCTCACGCAAAGGCGCAAAGGCGCAAAGGAGATTTCGAGACAGTAGTCGTCATAATCATGCGAACGAGTCGCCCCTTATTCTGATTTCTTTGCGCCTTTGCGCCTTTGCGTGAGGCTATTATTCGAATCTGTTACAGCCGTGGTCTGGCGTAGCTTGGCGGCGACGCGGTCCGCAATTCTCTCAATTGTCTCGTCATCGATCGAGGAAGTGATTTGGTCCGTGGCGGGCTGGCCGCGAGACCAGCTTGGCGCCCCAAACGCCCCATGGCTCACGCCGTACTCATCCCACGTTTCGCGAAACGCGTCGTCCGCGAACAGGTCATCCTTCGGAAAATCTGCCGCCAGCCGCGGGTCCGCATAGCCCCATTTTTTCTTGAGCTCGAGCAGCTCTTGGCATTTTTCGTTGGAGAAATACGCGACGCCGCCAATCTGTTTCGCAAGGATCAGTATCCGGCAGTAGGCGTCGAGGATTTCGGTCCACCAGTAGGCCCGCTCGACCGTCTCGCCGTAGCTGACCGTGCCGTGATTGGCCAAGATGATGACATTCGCCTTGTTGACGAAGGGCAGGATCGTCTCGGCGAACGCCTTAGTGCTCGGCGTTTCGTAATTGGCGATCGGCACGTTGCCCAAAAAGACCTCGACCTCCGGCAGCACGCACGAGGGGATCGCCTCGCGGGCGACGGCGAACGCCGTGGCGTGCGGCGGATGACAGTGGACGACGCTCTTCACCTCGGGCCGGGCCTTCATGATCTCCAGGTGCAAGAAGGCTTCGCTGGAGCGAGGGCGATGGCCGGCGAGTTGGTTGCCCGACATGTCGATCAGGCAGATATCCTCAGGCTTGAGGAAGCCTTTACAGCACATGTTCGGCGTGCAGAGGACCTCGTTCTCGCCGACGCGATAGGTGATGTTGCCGTCATTGGCGGCGGCGAAGCCCCGCTTGTACAGGCGATCGCCGATCTCGCAGATTTCGCGCTTGTGTTGGTCGAGCTCGGGCATGGGAGACGGCAGTAGGCAGTAGGCAGCAGGCAGTAGGCAGCAGGCAGCAGGCAGTAGGCAGTGATACTTCGAGAATATCAGTTTGCGCTACAAAACGGGAGCGGCGTGCGGTGCTTCACTTAGCCCCCGGTCAGTGACCGGGGGCCAAATCGGCGCATTCGCGCTTACTCGTCGGGCGACGTCTCGCGGCGCCGCTTGGACGCCGCGATGCGCACCCGGCGGCCTTCGAGCTTGATCCGCCCCGCCGCCAGCAGCCGCAGCACGTGCGGATACGCCTCTTTCTCCGCCTCGAACACCCGCCCCGCAAGGGTTTCGATCGTATCGTCGTCGAACACCGGCACGGGCTGCTGCCAGATGATCGGGCCGGCGTCGTACTCATTGTCCACGAAATGCACCGTCACGCCGGTGATCTTGGCGCCGTAGTCGAGCACGGCCCGGTGAACGCGCTCGCCGTACATGCCGTGACCGCAGAAGGCGGGGATCAGCGCCGGGTGAATGTTCAGCACTCGACCAGTGAAGTCGTCGGGGACCGGCGCGAGCTTCATGAAACCGGCCATGGCCACGTAATCGACGCCGGCGTCGCGGCAGGCGGCGAAGATTGCCTCGCCGTAGGCCTCGGGCGAAGGGAATTTGCTGCGGAGGAAGACGGCGGTGGCGATGCCGGCGTCGCGGGCGTGCTGCAGGCCGCCGGCGCTGACACTACTGGAGATCACCAGCGGGATCTCGTACGGCAACTGGCCGTCCCCGATCAGCTCGATGAAGTTCTTCAGCGTGCGGCCGCCGCCGGAGATGAGGACGGCGAGCTTCAGCGTCGGCTTGTTTGCATCGTTCATGACACGGCTCGCACGAATACGTCCGCCTCATGATCGCCGATCTTGACGCTCACAGGCTTCACCCCGCGCAGTCGTTCGAAAACGATACTGTCAGCAAGCGTCTCCGCGGCGATGTACTCGCGGAATGTCTCAATCGCGCCGCGGAGCTCCGCCGAGTGCGTGCCGACGCCGATCTCGATTCGGGTGGTGAACTCCAGGCCCATGTCCTTGCGGATGTCCTGCACGACGCGGACAAAGTCGCGAGCCAGGCCTTCTTGCACTAATTCGTTGGTCAACTCGGTGGCGAGCACGACAACCACTCCCTTGTCGTTCGCCGCGGCCCAGCCGGGTTTAGCTTGCAGGCGGATTTCGACTTCTTCGGCCGTCAGTGCGACCTCCTGGCCGTCGATCACCAGGTCGATCTTGCCGTTGTCGCGGATGTTGGCGAGCAGCTCCGAGCCGCTCATCTTGGCGAGCGTCGGTTTGACTTTTGGCATCAGCTTGCCGAGCTTCGGACCGAGGAGCTTGAAATTCGGCAGCACTTCGTGCTCGACGTACTTCTCGGGCTGGTCGCTGAATTCGACCGCCTTCACGTTCAACTCGTCGGCGATCACCTCGGCGTGCTCCTCGAGCCATTTTTGATGCGTCGCGTCGGCGAGGATGACCTCGACCTTCGCGAGCGGTTGGCGCACCTTCAAGCCGGCGGCCGTGCGGGCCTGCCGGCCGAGCGAGGCGATGTGGCGGACGAGGTTCATTTGCTCGGAAAGCTGTTCGTCAATCGCCGCCGGGTCGCCGGTTGGGTAGTCGCAGAGGTGGACGCTTTCGGGGATGGCATCATTGATGGTTGCCTCGTCGGCCGGACCGCTGAAGCGGGTCCTCGCCAGGTTTTGCCAGAGGCTTTCGGCGAGGAAGGGCGTGAACGGGGCGATCAGTTTGGCCGTCGTTAAAAGGCACTCGTAGAGCGTCCAGTAGGCGTCGAGCTTGTCGGGCGATTGTTTGTCGGCGGCCCAGAAGCGGTCGCGGCTGCGGCGGACGTACCAGTTGGACAGCGCGTCGACGAACTCGGTGATCGCGGCGCAGGCGGCGTAGTTGTCGTAGGCGTCCATCCGCTCGACGACCGCCGCGGCCGTGCGGTTCAGTTCGCTGAGGATCCAGCGATCGAGTTCGCTCCGTTCGGATAGTGCGCGTTGCGGCGGGGCTCCGGCGGGTCGTTGACCCGCGGCTATTGACTTGTCTTCCCTGTCCCCTGTCCCCTGTCCCCTGTCCCCTGGATTGAACTCGTCGATGTTGGCGTAGATGGTGAAGAAGCTGTAGACGTTCCAGAGGCGGAGCAGAAACTCGGGGACGCTGTCTTTGATCGCCTGCTCGCTGTAGCGAATGCTCGTCCACGGCGGCTGGTTGGCGAAGAAGTACCAGCGCAGGGCGTCGGCGCCGTAGCGGTCGAAGATCTCGCCCGGCTCGCGGTAGTTCCGCTTGCTCTTGGACATCTTCTGGCCGTCTTCGCCGAGCATCAGGCCGAGGACGATGCAGGTGCGGAAGGGATGCGGATAAGGAACCGTGACGCTGACTGCAGCCCCGGCCTCTGGCCGGGGACCGCGTTCCATCGGGACGACGTCGGCCCCTGTGGAAGCCGACCCCCGGGCGGAGCCCGGGGCTGCATTGGGATCGCCCCAGAGCATCGTGCTGATGGCCAGTTGGCTATAGAACCAGCCGCGGGTTTGGTCGAGGGCTTCGCTGATGAAGTCGGCGGGGAACTGTTGGAAGAATTTTTCAGCGGCTTGCGCCTGTTGTGGTAATGACGAATGACAAATGACGAATGACGAATGATCGGTCTTCTCCATTTCGTCATTCGTCATTCGCTCATTCGTCATTCCCCGATAGCCCCATTGGGCGAAGGGCATCGAGCCGCTGTCGTACCAGACGTCGATCACCTCGGGAACGCGCCGCATGCGCGATCCTTTAGCGAACGGCGAGTCGTAGGTGATCGCGTCGATGTACGGCTTGTGGACGCGCAGGTCGTCGGGCAGCTTAGGATTGGTGGCCTTCGCGGTGGTCCACACTTCGGCGCCGGTCACGCCGGGTTTGGCAAGCAGCTCGTCGTAGCTGGAGATCGCCTCCTTCTCGCCGGTCTGCTCGCAGACCCAAATTGGCAGTGGAGTCCCCCAAAACCGCTCGCGGCTTAGCGCCCAGTCGACGTTCGATTCAAGGAATTTCCCGAAGCGGCCTTCCTTGATGTGCTCGGGAAGCCAATTGATGTGCGCGTTGTTCTTGAGCATCGCGTCCTTGAACGCGGTGGTGCGGATGAACCAGCTCTCGCGCGGGTACTGGATGAGCGGGTCCTGCTCGGCTCGCCAGCAGAAGGGGTAGTCGTGCAGATACTGCTCCTGGTGCAGCAGCCGGCCGCGGGTTTTGAGATCGCGGATGATGTCCTTGTCGCAGTCCTTCACCCACCGGCCGACGCAGTAGTCGGGGCCCTCATCGGTGTACCGGCCGCTGGGATCGACCGGGTTCAATAGCTCCGGCACGAGGGACAGGGCGGTGCCTTCGACCGAACTGCGAGCGTGCGCTTGCCGCTCCAGCAGGACGTCGAAGTCCACCTCGCCAAACGCCGGTGCGATGTGGACGATGCCGGAGCCGGTGTCGGTAGTGACAAACGGCGCGGTGACGATTTTCCATTCCAGGTGCCACTCGCAGCGCGGGTCCATGTTGAAATCGCACAGCCGCTGCGAGACGAATTCTTCCGTAGCTTCCTTGGGACTGGCTGCGCCCAGGATCCCGCGCAGGCGGTTCTCCAAGTGCTCGGATATATAGGTCGAGAAGGGGGGCTGATACCGCAGACCGGCCAGGTCCTCGCCATGCACGGTGACGGTGACGGCGAGTTTCTTTTTCAGTTTTTGACCAAGTTGGTCGACCAGCGGAGCAGCCACGATCAGCGGTTCCTCGTCCGCGCCGGTCACGACGGCGTACTTGATTTCTGGGTGAACGGCGGCGAACTGGTTGCCCGGCAAGGTCCAGGGCGTGGTGGTCCAGACGAGCAGGTTGGCGTTTTCGGGGATGCCGAGCGCCGTCGACTGGTCGCTGGCGATGAGCGGGAATTTTACGTAGATGCTTGGGTCGGCGACCTCGCGGTAGCCCTGTCCGACTTCGCCGCTGGAGAGCGCCGTGCCGCCCTGCGCCCACCACCAAACGATTTTGTGTCCTTGATAGAGCAGTCCGCGATCGAAGAACTCTTTGAGCGACCACCAGACGCTTTCGACGTAGCTCTGGTGGTAGGTGACGTAAGCGTTTTTCAGATCGACCCAGAAGCCGATCCGTTCGGTGAGGCGCTCCCACTCGCTCATGTACCGCCAGACGCTCTCCTGGCAGCGGTGGATGAACCGCTCGATGCCGTACTGTTCGATCTCGGTCTTCGAGTGGAT
>DASVCM010000615.1:0-3671 GCA_036381635.1 Lacipirellula sp. | reverse complement strand
GCAAAACACGTTCCTCCGCTGCTCCGGCGCGCTTACGCTGCGGCATGGTCATCGGGCGCTGGTCCAGGGGAACTACTTCGTCGGCAAGCGCGCCGCGGGGACGGGCGGCGTCCGCGTGATCGGCAGCGGCCACCGGATCATCAACAACTACTTCAGCGACACTGAGGGGGACGACTCGCGGGCGGCGCTGTCGCTGATGAACGGCCTGGCCGATTCGCCCCCCGAAGGGTACGAACCCGTGGCGGACGTGGTCGTGGCATTCAACTCGTTCGTCAATTGCAAGGAATCGATCGTCGTCGGTCTGGCCGAGGACGAGGAGCCGGACGTCGCTCCGGCCGATTGCGTGATTGCGAACAATCTGATCGTTCCGCGCCACGATCGGAAAGCGATTTTTATTCGCACTGAGCCGAAGGCGTTTCGCTGGGCGGGCAACCTGGTTCAAGGCGAGATCGGGGCGACGATCCGCGGCATTCAGGAGATCGACGACTTGCAACTCGAAGAGGAGGGCTTCGTTCGTCGGCTGACAGCGATGAGCGGCGCCATCGACGCGGCCGCCCCCGGTTTCGATGAAGTGACCCGGGACATCGCCGGCCGCGAGCGATGCGAGCCGAAGGACGTGGGGTGCGAAGAATACGCGCGGGTTTCTGGCCGGTTCAAGCCGATCGCACGCGAGAACGTGGGCGTACGATGGCAGTAACTTCTGCACAGCCGCACTGGCCAAGGCCGTCGTTCGAATTGTTTCACTTTCGAAAGATGATGGTCTATATTAAGCGCGCCTAATGGCCGCCGGCTGTGTCCTTGTCAAACAATACGACGCCAGATTCACTTATCCCTTGCCGGCAACGAGCCGAGCGTCGGGTCACGCTGGCAGCTGAGGAGTTCGACCGTTTCCTCGACGGGGGCCTCACCATGTTTAAAACTTTCCGCGCGCTTGTGCTGCGACTGTCTATTGCCGCGTTGACTGCGGCTTTCGCTAATGGCGTCCACGCGGTCACCGTCCTGCTCAATCGCACCGTGGAAACCAATCAAACGAACCGACCCTTCTTCGACCCGGCGGCGTTGCCGGGGTTTGCCAATGAAGCCGGATATGTCGGCACGGCTACGCCGGGCGTGAGCAACTCGAGCACGGTGACCAATGCCGACGCCGGGCTGGGCGGCAACAGCACGCCGCTCGATCCTAACAATGACGTGCCGATCGGCGTCGGCATCCGTTTCGGCGCCAGCTTCACCGTCGAGACCGTCGACCCCGCGCATTTGCTGACCGACGCCGGCAACTCCGGCTTGGGCGTCGATTCGAGCGCAACGCAAGCGGATTCCAATGCCGCCCGACTGACCTCGGGCGAGATTCTGCGTTTCAGCGACATTCAACTGGCGCCGCTTACGGTGCACGATCCGCTTGGGCTGTTCGTGCCCGGGTCAGCTTCGATTTCGAATCCGCGTTGGCGTTCGCTGCGCTCGAACACGAACAATGCCGCCAATTCCCCAACGGTTACGGTCAGCTCCGACGCCGCGGGCACGCAAGACGTGGCGATGTTCGCGCCGGACGGCACGCCGATTCTGAATGACACGGCCGGGGTGTTCACGCCGATCTCGCCGTTGTACGTGAACACGACTGCGGGCAACTGGCCGCTGAAGGCGATCGGCTACCAGGTGGAGCTGAACTTCGAGCTTGCGACGCCGCCGCCGACCCGCCGCAGCTTTTACTTCGGCGACCCCGCCGAGGCCTATGACGGACAGACGACCCATCAATTCACCGACAACGACGCGACCGTCACGATCACCGCCGTCGGCGACGCCTCGGCGGCGCTCGATGTGAACGATCTGGGCGTGGGCGTCAATTCCGCCGAAGACGACGTCACCGGCGGCAGTCCGACCACGAACAACCGGCAGCGATTCATCGACGGCACGCTCACGACGCCCGAGGCGGTTCATTTCTCCTTCGATCGCGACGTGTCGCTCGAGTCGCTAACGCTCGGGAACATCGATCTGGACGGCACGGAGGGGGTTGTCCTCAGCTTCGTCTCCGGCACGAACCCGTTCACGGGGCTCGCCGGTTACTCGGGCGACTATACGGTCGGCGCCACGTCGATCACGTTCAGCACCGACGACGGCGGCCAGACGCCCTACACCTTTACCTACGGAAAGAACGGCCAGGACGAGCTGCTGGTGGAGGCGGGAACGGTGCTGGCGCTTACAGCCAACCCGGCCGCCGACAACGGCTTTCTGCTGGACGCGCTGACGGTTCACGTTCAGGGCGCGGGGGGGCCCGACGCCGACTTCGACGACGACGGCGACGTGGACGCCGACGACCTGGGCGCGTGGACGACTCACGTCGGCTCGGAGACGGCTACCCACGCGACCGGCGACGCCGACGCCGACGCGGATGTTGACGGCGCCGACTTTCTGGCCTGGCAGCGGCAGCTTACGCCGCCGGCAACGGTCGCCGGCGTGCCGGAGCCGACGGCCGCGGGGCTTTTGGTGGTTGGGCTGGTGGCGGCCGCGTGTCGCCGCAAGGGGTAAGCGCCAGCGGTTTGATTCGATACTTTTCATTGCTGGTGGAGTCATCAGTCGGAGGCGCTGAGCCATGCAAGGGCGACTTCAAGAATTGTGGCGCCGGCCGGCAGCGCGTCGTGAGTTCGGCCAGATAGGAGGCGCGTTCTCGGAGCCGTTCGCCCACAACCGCTCCGCAGCGAACTGCGGACGCCGGCGGGTTACGGCACGCGAAGCGCGCCTACTACGGGGATTCACGCTGGTTGAGCTGCTGGTGGTCATCGCCATCATTGGCATTCTGGTGGCGCTGCTGTTGCCGGCGGTTCAGTCGGCACGCGAAGCCTCGCGACGCTCGGATTGCCAGAACAAGCTGCACCAGCTCGGTCTGGCGATTCAGAACTACGAAAGCGGCCACAAGCGCTTGCCGCCGGGGATCACCGGGTACGACGCAACGCGGAACAACATCCCCTCGGTGAGCGGCGATCCCGGCAAGCCGGCCGAGGCGCCCTTCGTCGCCTATATTCTTCCTTACTTGGAGGAAAGCGCACTCTACTCGGCCTATGACTTCACGATCGACGTCCAAAAGCAATACAACAGCGGCAACACTCCAGTTGGAAAGCTGCTGCCGAGCTTCCAATGCCCAAGCGACGAGCCGCAAACGGCCGGTGCCTGCAACGGCATCGACCAGGAGGCCGACTGGAAAGGAAACTACGGCATCAACTGGGGCGCGTACATCACCTGGTGCCAGCTCCCCAAGCCCGGCCCGTCGGCGGAGCTCGGCACGGCGGACGCTGATTGCATGTTGCCGCCGGCGCAGATTCATGTGGCGCCGTTCCACATTTCGTTCGGCGCCCGCTACGCGCAGATTACCGACGGCTTGAGCAACACGCTAACCATGATGGAGATGATTCAACCGCCGGCGCAGCTCGGTTTCCGCTGCGATCGCCGGGCGCGGATCTGGAACGAGAAGCCCGGTTCCTACACGATCACCACGCGTAACACGCCCAATACGGAAAATCGCGATCAAAGCAACTGCAATGCGGAATATCTCGACGCTCCGTGCAGCGACCTGGGGAACGGCCCGGCGCGAACCGGTTCTCATCTCGCCTCCCGCAGCCACCATCCCGGCGGGGTGGGCGTGTCGTTGTGCGACGCGTCGGTTCACTTCGTCAGCGACACGG
>DASVCM010000614.1:0-6285 GCA_036381635.1 Lacipirellula sp. | reverse complement strand
GGCGTGGCGGAAGGGATTTATCGGGTGGCGAGATCGCCGTGATGCAAATTCAAGAATCCCTCCCCTAGCCCCTCCCTTCGAGGGAGGGGGATTATGGCGCGGCTTCGCCGCTTGAGCAATGATCGACGGACCTGAACTTTTGCGCACCCCGCTCCACGCCTGGCACGCGGCCCATGGCGCGCGGATGGTCGACTTCGCCGGCTGGTCGATGCCGGTGCAGTACCACTCGATCGTCGAGGAGCATCACGCTACGCGCAAAGCGGTCGGGCTGTTCGACATCTCGCACATGGGCCGGCTGATTATCGACGGCCCCGATTCGGGCCGGTTCCTCGACGCGCTGCTCACGCGGCGGATCGATGACATGACCCCCGGCCAGGTCCGCTACTCACTCGTCTGCAACGAGTCGGGCGGCGTTCTCGACGATGTGCTCGTGTATCAAATCCAGCTTCCTGAAGGCGGGCTGAGCGGTTACGGCCTGGTGGTCAACGCGAGCAATCGCAAGAAGATCGTCTCCTGGCTCAACCAGCGCCGCGGCGACTTCGACGTAAACATCGACGACAAGACCGCCGAATACGCGATGATCGCGGTCCAGGGGCCGCGGGCGATCGAGTTGCTCGATACGCTCAGCGAGTACGAGCTAACCTCGCTCCGCTACTATCACGGCGTGATGACTCGCATCGCCTCGTTCCGCGCGTTCGCCAGCCGTACCGGCTATACCGGCGAGGACGGCTGCGAGATCATCTGCGACGCCGCGGATGCAACGATCATCTGGACGCGGCTGTTCGAGCGCGCACGCGACTACGGCGGCGGCCCGGTTGGCCTGGCGGCGCGCGACACGCTGCGGCTGGAGGCGGGCATGCCGTTGTACGGACACGAGCTTTCGGAGCAGATCAATCCGGTGCAGGCGGGGCTGGGATTCGCCGTGAATGTGCGCGGACGCGAGTTTGTTGGCCGCGAGGCGATCATCGCCGCGCAGAAGAACGAGCAACTGCCGGTGCGAGTGGGCCTGCAACTTGAAGGAAAGCGGCCGGCCCGCGAGGGCGCCGTCGTCCTGCAGGGCGATCGGCCGGTGGGCGCCATCACCAGCGGCACGTTCTCGCCAACGTTCGAGCGGCCGATCGCCATGGGGTTCGTCAAGCCAACCGCCGCGGCCCCCGGCTCGCCACTGGCGGTCGACATCCGCGGCCAACACCACGCGGCCCAAGTCGTGCCGCTGCCGTTTTATCAACGAGGCAAGTAAGGACGAGCTACAAACTGGAGAAGCCTCACGCAAAGGCGCAAAGGCGCAAAGAATACCGATGAAACAGGAGGGAACAGAGGTAACGGAGAAGAAATCATCGACGGCAGAATCAATCACTGAAACGCTCTCTGTCCCCTCTATTTCCTCCTGTTAGTTCCGTCTTTTTCTTTGCGCCTTTGCGTGAGTTTTTCTTCAATGTGGGAGAAACGAAGAAGTGAAACCCGAAGATTTGAAGTATGCGAAGACCCACGAGTGGGTCGCGGTTGAGGGCGACGTGGCGACGGTCGGCATCTCGGCGTTTGCCGTCGAGGCGCTGACCGACCTGGTGTTCATCGAGTTGCCCAAAGTTGGCGCCCAGGTCGCCGCGGAGCAGCCGTTCTGCGAGGTCGAGTCGGTCAAAGCGGTGAGCGACGTCTACGCCCCGGTCGCCGGCGAGGTGATCGAAGTCAACCAAACGCTGCCCGATCGACTGGAAATCCTCAGCAGCGATCCCTTCGGCGAAGGCTGGATCGCCAAGATCCGCATCAGCGACGATTCGAACCTCCGCAAGCTGATGGATTACAAGGCGTACCAAAAGCAGTGCGCTGAAGAAGGCCACTAAGAGCGGAGGGTCAAGAGTCGAGAGTCGAGAGCCAGACTCGCGATTGACCACTCTGGCTCTAGACTCTCGACCCTCGACTCTCGACTTCCCCAATGCCATATATCTACAACACGCCGGAAGATCAGCAGGAGATGCTCCAGGCGATCGGCGCCGCGTCGCTCGACGATCTGTTCGCGCCGATTCCGGATGACTTGCAGCTTAAGCGGCCGCTTGATTTGCCGCCGGCGCTTTCCGAGATGGAGCTCGACCAGCACCTGCGGCAGCTTGCCGCGCGGAATGAGCACGCCGGCACGAAGGTCTGCTTCCTCGGCGGCGGCAGCTACGACCACTTCGTCCCGGCGGTGTGCGACATGGTCGGTTCGCGGAGCGAGTTCTACACCTCCTACACGCCCTACCAGGCCGAGGCCAGCCAGGGCAACCTGCAGGTGATGTTCGAGTACCAGTCGCTCATCACGCGGCTGACCGGCATGGACGTCGCCAACTCCAGCCTGTACGACGGCGCCAGTGCTGCGGCCGAGGCGGTGCTGATGGCCCTGCACGCCGGCGGCAATCGGAACAAGATTGTCGCGCCGTCGAACCTCCATCCCGAATACCGGCAGACGATCGCCACGTACCTGTCGAACCTCGATGCGGAACTCGTGACGCTCGACTGCCCAGCCGGCGTCATCGACGTCGACGCTTTGGCCGGCGTGCTCGATGACAAGACCGCGGGCGTCCTCCTGCAGCAACCAAACTTCTTCGGCTGCGTCGAAGACGCCGACGCGGTCGCCGCCGCGGTGAAGAACGCCGGCGCGCTGTTGATCTCCGTGTTCGACCCCATCAGCCTCGGCTTGCTCAAGCGCCCGGGCGACTACGGCGCGAACATCGCCGTCGCCGAGGGGCACACGATGGGGACGCCCATGTCCTACGGCGGCCCGTACCTGGGCGTGATGGCCTGCGACCAGGCGCTGGTCCGCCGGATGCCCGGCCGCATCGTCGGCGAAACGAAAGACCGCCGCGGCAAGCGGTGCTTCGTCCTCACGCTGCAAACGCGCGAGCAGCACATCCGCCGCGACAAGGCCACCAGCAACGTCTGCACCAACCAGGCCCTGTTCGCCGTGCGGGCGAGCGTCTACCTCGCACAGATGGGCCCGCAGGGCCTCCGCGAGACGGCGAACCTCTGCCTGCAGAAATCGCGCTACCTCGCCGATCGGCTTTGCGAGAACGAACGGTTCTCGCTGGCCTTCGAGGCGCCCACCTTCAAAGAGTTCGTCGTCCGCGACGCCGAGAACGATGTGCAAGGCCTGCTCCGCACGGCCCTCGACGCCGGCTACTTGGCCGGCCTGCCGCTTGGGCGGTGGTATCCGGAATTCCGCGATTGCCTGTTAATTGCCGTCACAGAGAAGCGCACCACGGCGGAGCTCAACGGGTTGGTCGACTGCTTGATTGGCCGTTCGGCGAAGGAACGTTTGACGGCTCTCATCACATAAGGTTTTGGAGCACTCCTCAATGAACCATCATGCAAGTGCAGTGATCGCAGCCCTGGCGGTTCTAACCCTGGTTATCGCCGCTACTCCTGCGGCGTGCGCAGAGGCTTCGGCAGGCCAGGACGATTTCGATTTCGCGGGCGAGCTAAAGGGCAAGATCGTTCTCCTGGAGGTCAATCGCTCCAACGCCGTTGAGAATGATTCCTTCTCTGCCCTTATATCCGATGCACGAATTACCCAAATCAGCGGCCGATACTTCATCTTCGGCAAGGGCTATGGCAAGCATGGATCGCAGGTTTCTACAGAAGGCATGTTACTTGGAGTACCTTGGGATAGTGTTCTACGCATTCAAGTCATGACGGAAAAGCAACTTGATAAATATATGGAGCAGTGGAAGGACTACGAAGGCGAGGAGTAATGCGAAACAATCGCGATACGCAACTTTTGTTCGATCTCTCCAAGCCCGGCCGGCGCGCGGCCAGGCTGCCGGCGTGTGATGTGCCCGCGAAGACGCCAGCGGAATTGCTGCCGGCCGGCGCGCTGGCGGAGACTCCCCCTGCCCTGCCGGAAGTGACCGAGCCGCAGATTGTGCGGCACTACATCAATCTGTCGACCCTCAACATGTCGGTCGACACCCACTTCTACCCGCTGGGGAGTTGCACGATGAAGTACAACCCCAAGCGGAACGAGCGGGCCGCCGCGATGCCGGCGTTCGCCGATCTGCATCCGCTGCAGCCGGCCGAGACGATTCAAGGGATGCTGCAGGTGCTGTACGAGATGCAGCAGTATCTCTCTGAGATTTCCGGCCTGCCGGCCTGCTCACTCCAACCGGCGGCTGGCGCCCACGGTGAATTCGCAGCTCTACAGGTAGCTGCGGCTTACTTCCGTGACATCGGGCAAAACGAGCAACGTGTTAAGGTGCTCGCCCCCGACAACGCCCACGGCACGAACCCCGCGAGCGCCGCGATGGCCGGGTTCGAGACGGTCACCGTGAAAACCAACCGCGACGGCGGCGTCGACATGGAGGACTTCCACGCCAAGCTCGACGACCGCATCGCCGTGTTCATGATCACCAACCCCAACACCGTCGGCATCTATGAGCCGAACATGCGCTCCATCGCCGATGCGGTGCACGCCAAGGGCGGCCTGGTGTACCTCGACGGCGCCAACATGAACGCCATCCTCGGCGTCACCCGCCCCGGGGACTGGGGTGCTGGAGGTTGGGGCGCCGACATGCAACACTACAATCCCCACAAGACGTTCAGCGGCCCCCACGGCGGCGGCGGCCCCGGCGCCGGGCCGATTTGCGTAACGGAGAAGCTGGCGCCGTACTTGCCGGCGCCAATCGTAGTGAAGGTCGAGAGTCGAGGGTCGAGTGTCGAGAGCCAGAAACCTGTGCATTCTTCTCCGGCTCTAGACTCTAGACTCTCGACTCTCGACTCTTACGCGCTAGCGTACGACCGCCCCAAGTCCATCGGCCGCGTCCGCTCGTTCTTCGGCAATGTCGGCGTGCTGCTGCGGGCGTATTGCTACATCCGCACGCACGGGCCCGACGGCTTGCGGAGCGTGAGCGAGAATGCGGTGCTGAACGCCAACTACCTGCTTAGCCGGGTGAAGCACTTTCTGCCCGTGCCGCAGGGCGATCGCTGCATGCATGAGTTCGTCGCCAGCGGGGCGAAGCTCAAGGCCGAACGCGGCGTGTCGGCCATGGACATTGGCAAGCGGCTGCTCGACTTCGGCTACCACGCGCCGACGGTGTACTTCCCACTGACGGTCCCCGAGGCGATCATGGTCGAGCCGACTGAGACGGAGAGCAAGGAAACGCTCGACGCCTTCGCCGAGACGCTGTTCCGCATCACGGGCGAAGACCCGCAGCTCTTGCACGAGGCGCCCCACACGACCGCGATCAGCCGCCCCGACGAAGTCCAAGCCGCACGCCAGCCGACGCTCTGCTGTCCAAGCTGCTGAGGAATGGCCTCACGCAAAGGCGCAAAGGCGCAAAGCAAAGAAGTCACAAACGTGCGATTTACCGTGAGGCAACTGCTGTTGGCGGTAACGGCGGTTGCCGGACTTCTTTCGATCGTTACGTTGGGCGGCCAAGAAAACCTGCTGGTTGTGGCCAGCATAACCTTCTGGACGATTGCCCTCTGGATCACTATCAAAGTCGTCGGGAATCGTTAGCATCGCGATTACGCTTTCTTAAACGATGATTTCTTTGCGCCTTTGCGCCTTTGCGTGAGGCCCTTCTTATGTTCCCTTGCCGATTGATTGTCGATCCGCCGCAGGATGGGGCGTGGAACATGGCCCTCGACGAGGCGCTGCTTGAGGACGCCGCCGCGGGGGGTAGCGCGACGCTTCGTTTCTACCAGTGGCGTGAGCCGACGTTATCGCTCGGTTACTTCCAGTCGCACAAGGAGCGCGACGCCCACGCACCCAGCCGCAGGGTCGCCATGGTCCGACGGCTCAGCGGCGGCGGCGCGCTACTGCATGACCGCGAACTTACCTATTCGCTCTGCCTGCCGCCGAGCCATCCTCAAGCGCGCCACTCGGAGCGTCTGTACGCGATCGTCCACCGCGCAATCATTGGCGTGATCGCCCAGCGGAATCTCGCCCCGGCCCTCCACGCTGACCAAGCCGCCGCCAGTGCGGTCGATGAAGAGCCGTTCCTGTGCTTCGCCCGACGAACAGCGGCGGACGTAGTTCTTTGTAATGCCCGTCCGAATAGCGACGAGGGCGCCGCGGCGAAGATCGTCGGCAGCGCCCAGCGCCGCCGCCGCGGCGCGGTCCTGCAGCACGGCGCCATCCTGTTGAATCGCTCGCCAGCCGCCCCCGAGCTACCGGGCGTCAACGATTTCGCCGACGAGCCCATCACCGCGGAACAGCTTTCCTCAAACCTCCAGCAGCCGCTGGCCGAAGCGCTCGACTTGAAACTGTTCACCGAGCCGCTTCGCAGCCAGATTCGCGAGACTGCCCAACGG
>DASVCM010000613.1:0-3545 GCA_036381635.1 Lacipirellula sp. | reverse complement strand
ATGAGTACGAGTTTCGAAGAAGAAGTCAGTGATTGCATCTATCGAACCTCCCGCGCCGGGGCCGAAGCGAGGTCCGCCGCCGTAGCCCCGGCCGCCATAATTTCCAGTTCCCGCAAGCCGGAGACGACCGCGGTGTACTTTTCCTTCGTGTCGGCGTTTTGCACCGAAACAAGCTCGCCCAGGCTGCCGTCTTGCTGGGCTACGGCGAACGTGCGAATCGCGATGCCGCGCGCCCGCACCCGGACGCTCACGCGATCGCCGCGCCGCACCAAGAGCGGCGACCGAACCTGGTTGTTCAGCACGAGCGAATCAGGCCGAATGCCCTGCACGGCCTCTTTGCCGACCAGCGATTCCAGATCGAAAATGGCCTGCCGCGGCAAAGCTCCGGTGTGGAGTCGCAGCTCAACGTCGGCTCGCCGGATCAACTCGCCCCGCTCGATCGATCGCGTCGCATACGCGGCCATCTCCTGGCGATCGACCCGCGCGTAGACCATCGCCGCCGGCGTTCCAGCACCACTCGAAATGGCAAACCGCTGCCGGCCCGACCACGGCGCTTTTCCTCCGCTGATCGCCGCCTGCGGCTTAGCGAATGCGGCGAGCACGTCGCTGTCCGCCTCGACCTGCACGTCCCACAGTTGGTGCCCCGTCTGCTGCTCGAGATAGCTAACCACCGCGTTGGTAAGCTCCTCGGCCGAGGCCGCGACCCGGGCAACCGCTTGGGTCCGCCCAACTTGGAACTCCACTTCGCTTGCGCCGCCAATCGCGACGACCGGCGCTCCGGACATCTGCAGATTGCGAAGATCGACGCCGCGCGACTGCAGCAAGTCGCGCAGATCCGCGGCGCGCAAGTATTGCGTGGTCCCTTCCGCCGGCGCCGGCATCAACGGCGTTGCGGCGAGCATCTGTTGCGCGCCCCCTTCGACGCCCGAGATCGTCGCCACGTCGCCCAGCCGCACGATCGGCCCCCGCGGCGCGGTTCGCTCGTGGAGCACAATCTCCGCGGCGCTTACAGCGACGGCTAAGTTCGCAACAGCGATCGTGATGAGTGTTTTAATCAGCATGATGAGATTCGTGCGATCGAGAAACGTCGTCGAAGCAGCGTCCCGCTAGCCCCGACCAAACTTGGTCGGGGCTATCTGTGGCTCAACTAGAAGCGCCGCAGGTTGGCCGCGACCTGCATGATCTGGTCGCCGGCCTGCACAACTTGCGAGTTGAGCTCGAAGGCCCGTTGCGTCGTGATCAGGTCGATCAGCTCCTGCACCGGTTCGACGTTCGAGGCTTCCAGCGCACCTTGCCGCACGAAGCCAACGCCCTGGTCGCCCGGGTTGCCGTCGAGCGGCGTGCCCGACGCGTCGGTCTGCTTGTAGAGGTTGTCGCCCAGCTTCAGGAGGCCGTCGGGGTTTACGAACGTGGTGAGTTGAAGTTGGCCTGCGTTCTGCAGCGTGGTGTCGGTCGCCGTGCTGTACTGCACCTGGCCGTCCGTGGTGACGACCACGTTGGTCGCTTCTTGCGGAATCGTAATCGTTGGGTCGAGAATCCATCCTGTCTGCGCCGACCCGAGCACGAGCTGGTTGTTGGCATTGATGTTGAAGTTGCCGGATCGGGTGTAGAGCACGCCGCCGGCCGGATCGGTCACACGGAAGAAGCCCTTTCCCTCGATCGCGAAATCGAGCGGATTGTTCGTCGTTTGAAAGGCCCCTTGGCCGTGGTTGGTCTGCGTGCTGGAGACCCGCGTGCCGAGGCCCACCTCGACGCCGGTCGACGTGATGCTGCCGTCGGCGTCCAAGGCGCCCGGCAGGCGAATCTGCCGGTAGAACAGGTCCTCGAAGTTCGCCCGGTCCTTCTTGAAGCCGGTCGTGTTGATGTTCGCCATGTTATTGGCGATCACGTCGAGCTTCGTCTCAAGGGCGTCCATGCCCGTCGCGGCGGTGTAGAGAGTTTGAACGCTCATGGAAGTGATAGTGGTTAGTTGATAGTTATTAGTAGCCGCGGGCTAACAGCCCGCCGGAGGGCCACTCTTGACTACGAGTTCACAGCGAGCACTCGACTAATCAGTCCGCTAATCATGCTGTCCTGATGCTGAATCAGCCGCGTGTTCGCCTCAAACGCCCGCGACGTCTCGATCATCGCCATCATCTCGCGCGTCGGATTGACGCCCGACTGTTCCAGATAACCCTGCCGAATGTCGCGCTCGGCCTCGGCCACCTTCTCCGCCGGAGCGAGCGGCTTGAACAGGTTGGCGCCGACCTTCACGAGGTCGCCCAGCGATTGCGGCCGCACCAGCCCGATCGCCGTCGTCGAGCCATCCTGCATGATGTTGCCGCCCGGATAAACCTCCCACGGCTTGGTGTCGTCGATCGTGATCTCGCCGCCCGAGTCGCTGAGCACGGGCATGTCGTCGGTTTGGGTGACCAATCGCCCGTTGGCGTCGAGCGTGAAGTTGCCGGCCCGCGTCAGGTACACCTCGCCGTCGGCGCCGCGAACCTGAAAGAAGCCGTCGCCGTTCACCGCGAAGTCGGTCTGCATGCCCGTTTCACGCAGGCTGCTGCCGCTGAAGTCGGTGGCGACGTCGATGATCTTCACGCCGCCGCCAATGTCGTTCTGTGACTGACTATGCGGATAGTCTGAGCCCTGCTGAATCGCCTCGGCGAACCGGGCCTGGAACATGGCCACGTCGCGCTTGAAGCCAGCGGTTTCGACGTTCGCCAGGTTATTGGCGATCACCTCGAGGCGGCGCTGCTGAACCTGCGCCCCCTCAGCGGAGATGTACATGCCGTAGGGCATCGAAGAGAACCGTCGTGCAGGCGTTGCCCCCCTGCGACTGCGGTGACGCCGTCCTTAAGCACGCGCCGTGCCAATGGTGCGAAGTGGTGGCTCGCCGGTGGAAACGCCGAGCAATCTTGGTCGCGAAGATGCAAGCATCGGCGCCGCCCCAGACGAATCGGCGCCAATTGCCGATCGCCATCGGCAAGACCTGCCGAACGCCTATATAGCCGGGCCATCCTGGCCCGGTGATAAAAATAAATGTAGTCATCTCGCTCCGCGAGATGATCGCCTCTCGCTCAAGCGAGAGGCCTACACTCCGAGCCAGGATGGCTCGGCTATCTAGTGCCGCCGCGCGCCGTCTCGATGAGCTCTGCCGCGTCTTGCTTCAATAACTCGTTAGCGACGCGTTTTCCCAGTTGTTCTGCAATCGTCAGTGAATTCTGATTCTCCGCCGATTCGCCAGCCCGCAACACCGTGCGGCCTTCAACATCCGCAACCAGCCCATCAACGGCTAGCTGATCGCCGTCGAGGCGTCCCCAGGCCGCAATCGGCGCGGAGCAGCCGCCATGCAGCGCCGCTAGCACGGCCCGCTCCGCGGTGACGCCCAGCCGCGTCGGCCAGTGATCGAGCTGGCCAACCAGCACCAGCACTTCCTCGTCATCCGCACGGCACTCGATACCCAGCGAACCCTGTCCCGGCGCCGGCAGCATCTGCGGCGGCTCCAGCAGCGCGGCAATCCGCTCGCCCCAGCCGAGCCGCCGTAAGCCCGCCGCCGCTAA
>DASVCM010000612.1:0-9458 GCA_036381635.1 Lacipirellula sp. | reverse complement strand
CGGTATGGACCGAAGGGCGGCCCTGCCAGTCGGAGAAATGGCCGCCGGCGCCTTCGATGACCGGCTGCAGCGCGGCGGCGTCCCACAGGTTCATCTGGGGATCGACCATCACGTCGGCCCGGCCGGTCGCGACGAGCAGGTAGCCGTAGGCGTCGCCCCAGGTGCGCGTCACGCGACAGGCCTGTTCGAGCTGCTCGTAAACGGCGCGGCATTTCTTGCCGCCGGCGCGATCGAAGAGCGTGACCTCGCTGGTCAGGAACGTGGCGTCGGCGAGCCGCTCGACGCTGGAGACTCGGGCCTCGATTTGGCCGCCGTTGCCGGGGTCGTACATGGTTTGCTCGCCGGCCGCGGCGTACGCCAGCTCGCCGGTCGCGGGAGCATAGACGACGCCCAGCAGCGGCCGGTTGCCCTCGAGCACGGCGACCAGCGTGGTGTAGAGCGGCACTCCTGTGATGAAGCTCTTGGTGCCGTCGATCGGATCGAGGACCCAGCGATACGGGGAGGTTCCGACCGTTTCGCCGTACTCCTCGCCGAGGATCGAGTCATCCGGGAACGCGGCGGCGATCTGTTCGCGGAGGAGGCACTCGGCGGCTCGGTCGGCGGCGGTGACCGGGGAGCCGTCGCCCTTGCGTTCCAGGCCCAGTTCGGCCCCGCGAAACCAGCGCAGCGTCTCGGCCCCGGCGGCCCGGGCGGCTCTGACGGCCAGGTCCAGGCGGTCGTGAGTGGCGTTGTTGGCGGGGGGCATGGGGGATAGACTCCCGGGGCGATTTTTCCAGGCGATATTGGGGGCGCCGCTTAACTGGCTGCTGAAGCGGGCCAGTCCGTAGGAGGGGACGCTCGGCCGGTTTTGGGGGTGATGCCCTTTGTACGGCGCCGAGCGGGGCATTATAAGCGTGAAATTAAGTTCCTGCCCTGCAACAACATGGGGCTGTTTTTTCTTGAACCTGGTAGCGGCCCATTTAGAATACAAATGGACTGTCGCGCCGGGCGTTTTCAGCCGCGAGCAAACCTGCTCGCCGGGGCTCCGGCGGGCACGTTTGCCCGCGGCTAAGGTCTGAAAACCGAAGGAGCGCGCCATGTCCAAGTCGTTTTGGAGCACCACGTTAGCGGCCTGTTTGGCGGTGGCGGCGATTGCCTGGACGGCGGTGGCGCAGCAACCGAGTGGCGGCGCGACCTACGCGTCGACCAGCGGCCGCGGCGAGCTGATCACTTACTTCCTGCCCGGCGAGAACAACAAGCCGACAACGCTCACCATTATCGACCCCGCCTCGCGTCGCGTTGCTGTGTACCAGCTCAACCGCGACTCCGGCGAGATCCAACTGAAGAGCGTGCGGAACATCGCCTGGGACCTGGGAATGGAGTACTTTAATAGCGGCAGCCCCCTGCCGGAAGAAATTCGCCGGGGACTGGAACGCCAGCAGTAGCTTGCTGTGGCAGCGGGTTACGAAGTACGAAGTCGAGAGTTAGAAACCCGAAATCCGAAGCACTAAATTCGAAACAAGGGAGTTGCATTTTCGGATTTCGAGACTCGAATTTCGAAGTTGAATTCAGATCACACTTTGCGGGCCGCCGAAACGGAAGTCGCCGCCGCGCTTGTCACTCGACCCGTTGAAGGATCGAGCTAACGCGAGGTTGCGATGGAGCAGAGATTCGTCAAGTTTGAAGAGGCCCTCGAAAAGCTCGGCGTGACCCCGGAGCGGTTGAACCAGCTTCGCGAGGATAACGAGCTACGCGCCTATCGCGACGGCGCCAGTAGGAAATTCCGCGCCGATGAAATCGAGCGGATGGCCGAAGAGGGCGTGCCCGACTCGCCGCCGCCGAGCGACATTGGGCTGGCCTCGGACGATGAGCTGGTCGACGCTTCGCCGCTCGCCGGGCTGGATGATCTCGACGACCTGAAGCTGGCCGATGACGACGACCTCACGCTCGGCGGCAGCGAGCTGGAGCTGGCCTCCGACCAGGAAGACACGGTCACCGCCGGCGCCAGCGATGCAGCGCTGAACATTCACGCCGATACGCAGGAAGGAAGCGATCCGTCGGACTCGATCCTGCTGAGTGAAGAAGTGCTAGGCGAGTCAGCCCACTCGCCGAGCACGATCATCGGTCGCAGGGAAAGTGAAGACGCCGATCTTGAACTGGTCACCGAAGACGATGACCTGACCGTCGGCAGCGATGTTCAACTCGCGGGCGGCGCCTCGGACGTCCTTTCGTCGCACATCGCCGGTTCGGGCGTGCTGGACGAACTCGAGAAAGAATCGGGCGCCACCAGCGCCTTCGAGAATCTAGAGGAGTTGGAGATTGATCTGGCGGCCGAGTCGGGCCGCATTCTTGGCGACGTTCCCGCAGCCCCTCCGAAGGGGAGCATCGCTCAGCAGCAGGAGCCGGAAACCAGCGACTTGTCGCTGATGGGCGACGATGACGGCACCGACCCGGCGCCCGAGGAGCTGGCCGCCGCTGCGCCCAAGAAGCCCGCACCGACTGATGGGCCGACTTCAGACCTGGAGCTGGCGACCGACGAAGACGACTTCGTGCTGGCCGGCGAGGGGGGCAGCGACATCACGCTCGACAGCGGCGACAGCGGCATCAATCTGCTGCCCTCCGACAGCGGGCTGGCGCTCGATGATATTCCGCTGGAGGCGGGCGGTTCGGCGATTCTCGATTCGCTGTCGCTGGGCGATAAGGGCGCGGCGGCCTCCGACCTGTCGCTGGTGGGGAGCGACCCGCAGCTCGGCCAAACCGAAGCAGTTGCGTCGCTCCAGACGGACGACGCCTTCCGGCTCACGCCGCTGGGGGAGATCGAAGAGGACAGCGACAGCAGCTCGCAGGTGATCGCGCTGGACGCCGGCTTGGACGATCTCGGCGCGGGCGACGCCGGCATCCTGGGCGAAGATGCGTTCGCCGAAGAAGGAGTAGTGGTCGCTGAAGATTATGGCGACATGCCGGCGGGCGACTTTGCGGCCGCTCCGTACGCCGCGACCGCTACACGCGGCGAGGGCGAGTATTCTGTGTGGAACATCGTCGGGCTGGGGAGCTGCTTCTTCTTGCTCTTGTTCGCGACCATCCTGATGTTCGACATGGTGCGGAACATCTGGAGCTGGGACGAGAATCTAGCGCTCAACGATTCGCTGCTCGATTCGCTCTTGAAGATGTTCGGGCTGAGCACCTAGCGGCGCGTGAGCAGCACGTGACAGATTTGGTTAGCCGCGACGCGGTAGCGGAGCGCGTTGGCGGGAGCGCGCCGCTCGCGCGTCGCGGCTAACACGATGGTGATAGCGCCCCGGGGCCATTATGCACCTTGTGCGGCTTTGAACTTGTCGAGCATCCGCCCCGGCGAGCCCATGGCGTTGTAGCCGGCGTCGACATGCATGATCTCGCCGGTAACGCCGGACGACATGTCTGAGAGTAGGAACGCGCCGGTCTTGCCGGCTTCTTCGTGGGTGATGTTGCGGCCGAGCGGCGCCATCGCTTCGTAAAGACCAAGCATCTGGTCCACGCCGGCGCCGCGGCCGGAGATGGTTTGTAGCGGGCCGGCGCTGAGGGCGTTCACTCGGATGCCTCGCGGCCCAAGGTCGAAGGCCAGGTACTTCACGATCGAGTCGAGCGCCGCCTTGCAGACCCCCATGATGTTGTAGCCGGGGACGCACTTCTCGCCGCCGTAGTAGGTGAGCGTCAGCACGCTGGCGTCGTCGGCGAGGATCTCCTGGGCGTGCTTCGCGAGTGCGATCAGGCTGTAGGCGCTGATTTCCATCGCCACCTTGAAGCCCTCGCGGCTGGTGTCGACGGTGTTGCCGCGGAGGTCGTCCGGGGGAGCGAACGCGATCGAATGGAGGAGGAAATCGAGCTGGCCTAGCTCCCCCTTGGCCCGGCTGATCACCTGGGCGATTTGCTCATCGCTGGTGACGTCCATGGGAGCGAGGAACTTGGCGCCGGCGATGCCCTGGGTGAGCTTCTGGATGCGGCCCAGGTTCTTTTGGCGGGGATCGTCGGCCTTATCGGGCATGTAGGAGAAACCGCAGACGCCCCCCTCATTCATCACCCGCTCGGCGATTGCCCAGGCGATGGACTTTTCGTTGAAGACGCCGGTGATGAGACCCTTTTTGCCGTCGAATAAGCCCATGTGCCCGTTCCTTTGCTTTGGTCGTCCGAACCACCGGGTTAGGCGCCAGCAGCGGTAGGTGGGAATGTCCTGCATCGGCGCGAAACCGCAGCAGGATACCACACGACTCATAAAGGTTGAATGGGCTTAGAGTTACGGCGGGTAACGGCAGATATACACGCGACACTTATTGAATCGTTTTGACATCAGAATCTTTTCCGCGAGGGCGAGTGTGTTATCATTGTGTGTAGTAGATTTTCGATGAAGTATCAAAAAGGCTTTTTACGGCAACAAGCAGCGCTATGCCTTCGACAACATCCGATCAATTGTCTCTCCTACGCCTAGTTCTCTCGGCATCGACCAAGCAGGAAGGACTTAACCGGTTCCTTCACGAAGTACTTCCGGAAGCTCGGGCACTGCTGCCAGCGGCAGGCGTGGCGGTAGTCCGTTCCAACCCCCCCAAGTGGGAGATTCAGGCGGCCAGCGGCGTCGCCGAACGGGATCTGCCCGTGGACCTGATCGCCGAAGCGGTCGACCGGGAGAGCATGGCCGCCGGCGGGGGCTGGACCGCCGCTTCGATGCGCGGCGGCTTCGCGCTGGTCGCCCGAAGCGTTGCGGATCCAGCGGCGTTCACACGCTTCTGCGAAGCTCTCAGTCCGTCCGTCGCCTCAGTGGCCAACCACGAGGAGGAGTTGCAGCGGATTGAGCGGCTCGAAACGATTCTCCAAATCACTAATGCGTGGCGGCAAACCAGTTCGATGGAGGAGCAGCTCAAGGCAATGGCGGAGGTCGCGACCAAGCTACTGCATGCCGACCGCGCGAGCATCTTTCTCTGGGACCGCGCCCACAAGGAACTGGTGGCGCGACCGGCGCTGGGGGTCAAAGGAAACGAGCTGCGCATTCCTGACGACAGCGGCATCGTGGCGCAGGTGATCCGCACCGGCGAGCCGCGGCGGGTCGGCGGCGGCCTTGGCGAGGAGGAGATCAATCGACAAGTCGATCGGGCGACGGGCTATACAACACGTTCGCTATTGTGCGTGCCGCTGCTGACGCCCAGCGGCAAGACGCTGGGCGCTTTCGAGGCTCTCAACAAACGCGGCGGCGGGCATTTTACCGACGACGACGAGCGCGGATTGACCGAGCTGGCGGCCTACGCGGCCGTTGCGCTCCAGAACACGCAAGAATTTGAAGAGCTGCTCTCCAAGCATAAGCAGATGGTCGAGCAGCAGGCGCAGGGGATCCAGCTCATTGGCGAGAGTCCGGCGATCGAGGCGCTGCGCTCGACCGTGCGACGGATTGCCGACACCGATCTCGCCATTCTGATCCTTGGCGACAATGGCACCGGCAAGGAGGTGGTCGCGCGGTCGATCCATTACCAGAGTCGGCGGCGGGATCAGCCGTTTGTTGCGGTAAACTGCGCGGCGCTGGCGGAGACGCTGCTCGAAAGCGAGCTGTTCGGACACGAAAAGGGCGCGTTCACCGACGCGCGCGAGACGCGGGCGGGCAAGTTCGAGCTGGCCTCGGGCGGGACGTTGTTTCTCGACGAAATCGGCGAGATGAGCCCCGGCGGGCAGGCGAAACTGTTGCGCGTTCTAGAGGACAAAACCGTGGTCCGCGTTGGCGGTTCGACGCCGATCCACACGGAGGTGCGAGTGGTCGCGGCGACGAATCAGGATCTCGCCGCGATGGTGCGGGCCAAAAAATTCCGCGAGGACCTGTTCTTCCGGCTGAACGTGGTAAGCCTGGAGTTGCCTCCGCTGCGCGAGCGCGGCGAGGACGTGCTGCTGCTGGCGGATTATTTCTTGGAATCGTTCTGCCGCAACATGGGCCGGCGGGCGCCGAAATTCTCGCCGGCGGCGCGCAAGCGGCTGTTGGCCCACTCGTGGCCGGGAAACGTCCGCGAGCTGCGGAATCTCACGGAGCGGCTGGCGTACCTGACGACCGGCGAGACGGTGGAAGTCGATGACCTCGTGCTGATCGACTCGGGCGCCACCGATGCGGAGCGGCTGGCCGAGCTGCATGGCTCGCTCGCCGAAGCAACGCGAGAGTTCCAGCAGCACTACATCCGCAAAACGATCGACGCCTCGCGCGGCAACATGAGCGCCGCCGCGAAGCGACTCGGCCTACATCGCTCGAACCTCTACCGCAAGATGCGGCAGCTTGGCATGGCGACGGATGGGCATGATGAAGAGGAATGACGAATTTCCGAATGACGAATGACGAATGAAAAACTGCGGGCGTCATCCTGAGCTGAGCGAAGGATCTGGCGTGACGCTAAGCTCTTCGCGTCGCGCAGACTGACGGAACATTCTCATTCGTCATTCGTCATTTAGGCATTTCCTCTACGCTCTGCGGAGCTTGGCTTCAATGCGGCGGATGGCCTCTTCTACGGGGCAGGTCTGATCGCCGACGACGAGCTGGCCTCGGTCGCTGATCAGCTTGTCAAATTTCTTCTGCGCGGAGACGACGGTGCTGTGACTGCGGCGGCCGAAGAAGTCGCCGATTTCGCTGAGGGCGGCCCGCGTGTAGCGGCGGGCCAGCCACATGGCGAGCATCCGCGGCTCGGCGACGACTCGCGTCTTGCGCTGCGACTTGAGGCTCGCCGATTCGACGCCGAATACTTCGCAGACGGCCCGCTGGATGTCGACCAGCTTCACCTGCGGGGCGTGCTGACGGCAGAACTCAATGAGCGCGAACTCAGCCAGCTCGAGCGTGATCGGCTGATTTACCGCCATGCTCACTGCGACAAGCCGGTTGATGGCGCCGCTAAGGAGCCGAGCGCTGCCGACCACTTGTTGAGCGATCGCGTCGACGATCGGCTGGTCGAGCGGCATCTGCATCCGCTCGGCCATCGTACGGACGATGCCGGCGCGGGTCTCGAAATCGGGCGGATCGAGCGCGAGCGCCAATCCCGCGGAGATGCGATTCACGAGGTCCGGACTGACCGCGTTCAGTTCAATGGTCTGCCGATCGCTCGTCAGCACGACCTGGCCGCCGCGCGACTGCAGGGCGTCGATCGTGTAGAGGAACTCTTCGAGGGTCGCGCGCTTGCCGGCGAAGAACTGCACATCGTCCACCAGAAGCACGTCGACGCTGCGAATCTTCTGGCGGAAGCCGGGCAGGCCGCGGCGCTCCATCGCTTCGAGGAACTGCGTGGTGAACTGCTCGGCGGTGAGCTGCAGCACGCGTGGCCGGCGGCGTGCGGCCCGCACTTGGTGCGCTACGGCAGCGAGCAGGTGCGACTTGCCGCTTCCCACCGAACCGTAGAGCAGCAACGGCGTGAACCGGCCCGGGTGTTGAGCGACTTGGTGAGCGGCCTGGGCCGCGAGTCGGTTCGAGGGGCCGACGACGAAATCGTCGAACGTCCACCGCGCCCGCTTCGCGGTCGACCTCTCCGGCTGCGAGTTCACAGTTCTCGTAGCCGCGCCCGCAATAGCCAATTCCGCCGCGGCGGCATGCTCGGCCCGAATTGCCGCGTTTAGCGCAGCTACTGAATTTACGCTCCCATTCTTCCCCTCCCCGCCTACGGCTGGTGGGGATTCTGCCCCGCATTTGCAAGTTGCCGGTTCAACGCAGCACTTCTTGGCAATTGGCTCGCCGGCCTCGAAGACAGTCTCAGGGGCGCGACCGAAGACGGTGGCGGCGCACTCGGCAATGCTCGCGCTGAGCTTGCGACGGAACCACTGCAGTTCAGCCTGCGACGTGCAGCGGACCATCAGCACCTCGCCGTCGAAGGCGAGGCTGGTCGGTGCGCCGAGCCACAAGTCGTACCGCTTGTCGCCAAGCGTGCGGCGTAGCTCGCGGCGCAAAACGGACAGCCTGTCCGACTCGTCCTTGACCACTTCCTGCGTGCTCCTGGAGTGCGCACCGCGACCGCGGCGAACGCGCAAGGGGGAAAATCGTTAACCCGCCAAGCGCGCCCGCGAAAATGTCGTGATTGCGCCCCACATCTAGGAGAAGCGATCGGCGTTTGTGGCGTCCGATCGACGATGTCCAATGTCACCTGACGTGGCGTGATTCTAAAGACGCTAGCACTGGTGTCAAAGGTCTTGACGACGCGATGCGGCGCGTCCCGCGCGCGGCGCTCAACGAACTGCGGAGAATGCTAGGGTCGCTCGTATCCAACAGGTCGAAAAAATTTTTTGGGGGGTATGACCGTTGTCGTGGATAAGGTGTCGGGGTGATTTTGCCAGTCGCGTACGCTTACGATCGCGGCGTTGAATGCGGGTTCTTTCCATCGCTAGCGAGCGCTGCGCGGAAGTTCGTGATGTGCTGAATGTTATGCTCGCGGCCGTAAACGGGCGTACACGATGCGGCGATCCCACATGACGAAGCCGGCGCGTTCGTAGAGGTCGAGCGCTGGGGTGTTCGCTTCATCGACGGCGAGAACAAGCCGCTCGGCGCCGCGCTTCGCCACAGTTTCTAACGCGAAGCGAATGATCCGCATACCGCAATTGCGGCCGCGCGCCTGGGGAACGAGGCCCATGTAAACGAGCTCCCAGTTGCCGTGGCCCGGATGCTCGGCCAGCAGCAACGCGCCGATGTCCTGACCGTTTTCCTGGACGAAGTACCAATCGTCGGGCCAGTAGCGGCCTTGAGCGCGGTAGCCATCGAGCACCTCGTTCATGGGGCGCACGCCTTCGAGGGCCGGGCAATCGAGCGTATCGATGTACGTTTGCTCGAGGACAGCCGCGAGGCGTTGTGGCTGCTGGCCGGCGCGGGGTACAAAATGCAGCCCCTCGCATTCGGCGTCTTCTGTCGCGCTTGCGGCAAAAGGTGAAGCATCCAGGCATTCGGGAACCTCGGCGAAAAGGTACGCGAGGCGAATGAAGCGGGGGAAGCCGCATTGCGCTTGAATGGCGTCGTCGTAGCCGTCCTGCTCTCCGGCGACCATTTGCGCGAGCGGGATGTTGTGGGCGTCGAGGTAGTCGGCAGCCGCTCGAAGGAGCGTCGTGCCCGGCTCTGCCGTTGTAGGCGGCGACCAGATGACGGCCGTATTGCCGGGGGCTCGCTGAACCCAGACGACCGCGTGAAAGCGCGGGCCGCGAAGTTCGGCCGCCGTTGCGGTCGTCTGCTGAACTTCAGCGGTGGTCGCGACGAGCAGGCCGTCCCAAGGTTCCGCGTCCGCGGGGTCGAAGCCGCTGATGATCTGTGCGAACACGGCCTGTTGATCGCCGGGCAAGACGCTGTGCAGTTGCTTCAGGGCAAGCGGCCTAAGCCGTGGCGGGCAGCGGATGACCTGGACGGGCGGGCGTGGCATCGCCACAGCATACGCGGCGCCCGGGCCTTACTGGTAGAGATTCGCCTGGTCGAGGTTATTAACCTGCGATTTGGGGAGCCGACTGCGGGGGAAGAATGCCTT
>DASVCM010000611.1:0-3903 GCA_036381635.1 Lacipirellula sp. | reverse complement strand
CGCCGGCGGCGACCGTGTAGTAGAAGCCGCCGTCGGGATTGAGCGGCGGGAACTTCGTCTGATTGTGCTCGCTCTCGAGGTTCTGGCAACGGGAGATGAACACCAGCATTCGCTGAACGGCTGGGTCGTCGGGACCTGTGCCGACGGATTCCAGGGCGTCGGCGAGAAACGCCGTGTTCGAGAGATCGGGACGCGCGTGGCCGCCGTAGCCGGCGCCGCCGTAATACATGCTCGACTCGTCGTGGCCCTCGCCGCCATCCCACTGGATTTCCTTGACGAACGTTGTGGCCCGCTTGAGCAGCTCGTCGTACCGGCCGTCCTTGCTGGCTTCATTGGCCGCGGCGAAGGCGCGGATGGCGAGACTTGTCTCGTAATTCTTGTACTTGGAGCCCTTGGCGTAGATGCCGCCGTCGGGCTGGACGTGCGACTCGACGTACTTGAGGGCCTTGGCCACGACGGGATCGCTGGGGGAGCGGCCGTTTTCGAGAATGGCGGCGGCCACGAGGGCCGTGATGCCGGGACCGACTTGCTTGCTGAAGGAGCCGTCGTCGGCCTGCGCGGCCGTTAGATAGGAAATGCCGCGATCGACGAGCTGCGAGGCCTGCAGCTTTTCGCCCTCGGTCGCGGCGGCCAGCGACGGCGAGGTGAACGCGGCGGTCAGAAAGAGCACGAGCGAGAGCATTGCCAAGCGACGCATGTTCGAGCCTCCGTCAAAGCGGTCGTTGTTTGAAGCCCTTCGCGGCGTGCAAAAACAGCGCCGCCTGTGCAATTGTCGAGCCTTTGCGGCGGCAGAGCAAGTTGCACGCAGAACGCGCCGGGGCCAAGACGGCCCGGCTCGCGGTTAAGGTTGTCGATTAAGTCGACGTGATGCGCCGCGCGGATCGACGGCTAGCGCACGATGGCCAGCACGTCGTCGGCGCTGAGGATGAGGAGCTTCTCGTCGTCGATCGATACTTCCGAGCCGGAGTAGCTGCCGAAGACCACCCGGTCGCCTTCGTTCACCTCGTGGGCCACGCGGGTGCCGTCGGGGAGCATGCGACCGTCGCCGACGCTCAGTACGCGACCCTGCTGCGGCTTGCCGCGCGCGGCGTCGGGCAGGACGATGCCGCCGGAGGTTTTCTCGCTCGCATCCAAACGCTTCACCACCAGCTTGTCGCCAAGCGGTACGACTTTCATGTTTCTCTAACTCGTTCGAGGTTGCTTAAAAGCCCCCGGCTTTGCCGGGGGACTGCATCACGGGAGGCGTTTGCTTGGGCGCCGTCCACCGGCAGAGTCGGTGGCTTTCATAATGAAATCCTAAAAGCAAGCAGGTTATTTCACAGCGCCGCCGGGCTGGCATCAAGCGGCAAAGGCCATCGCGGCCAGAAAAACTAGCCACAGCGCGAACAGAATGCTCGACGCAACCAGTGGCCAGCGACGAGGTTGGGACATGGCAACCGGAGGCCTATGGACGGCCGGCGGAGGCGAGACTGGCTTCTTTCGCCGGCCCACTACCGGCTCTCCTCGGCGTCGATCGCCGAGATCTGGAAGCTGTGCTGGAAGCCCTCGTCGAAGTCGAAGACGTCGTCGAAATCCTCGCGGCGATCGTCCGGCGTCTTGCGCATCTGGCCGATCTCGATGAGATTGAACACGATCTCGCCGAAGTCGCCCGTCGTGTGGATGCCCCAGTGGTTCAGGACCTGCTTGGCCAGGTAGCCATACTGCTGATGAGCGTAACGCCGCATCGCCTCGCAAAGCTGCTGGCCGGTGACGTGCCGGTCGGCGTCGTCGTCGGGATCGTCCGGGTCGGCGGGTCCCCCTAAGCCCATCTTCTCCTGAGCGTATCGCAGCGCTTCGAAGACGAACACGTACGCGTCGAAATGGTATCGACGGTCGCGACGCAGAAGGTCCGCGATAGGATGGGCGGGATCGAGCATCGTCTTCTCTGTCGAGGGGGCGCGAAGACTTCCGGAATTCGTGCCGCTGTATCCAGTTTAGTCGGCTGGCGTCGATCGTACAGTGCGGCGCGCCGACGAAGAACTCTCGCAACACTATTAAATTATACGGCAGGTTCCATTCAGCCTAGGAATAATCTTAAGAAGGCTCATTCTTCTGCGGAATTTGGCGGAGAATCATCGCTCCAGCTATCGCCGGAAAAGTCTTCGCCGGGCGGAAGTTCGGCCTGCGCCACGCCGCCTTCATCGACTTCCGGCTCCCGCTGGGCAGCCGACTTTGGGCGGCCTCCGCCGCGACTGAGGACCGTGAGCACCTCGGCGGCTTCGATCACGATCCGCCGCATGTCGTCCATTTGCACCAGCACCTGGCCGGCGAGGATTTCCTGGGCGAGAACCTGCGCTCGGCCTTTGGTGGTGACGATCTGGGCGCCGATCGGCGGCAGCTCGCGCTGCAGCTCCTGGTACGTGTCATACTCGTAACGGAGGCAGCACTTCAGCCGGCCGCAGCGGCCGGAGATTTTGCTGGGATCGAGCGTCGCCTTCTGCAGCTTGGCCATCCGCATCGAAACCGGCGGCATCTCCGAGAGGTGCGTGTTGCAGCAGACGACCTTGCCGCAATCGCCGTAGTCGGCCAGCAGCTTGGCCTCGTCGCGAACGCCGATTTGGCGCATCTCGATGCGGGTCTGAAATTCCTTGGCGAGATTCTTTACGAGCTGGCGGAAGTCGACGCGGCCTTCGGCCAGGTAGTAGACGACGACCCGCTCGCCGCCGTACAGCCGTTCGACGTCGACCAGTTGCATGTCGAGACCGAGGCTGACGATTTCGTTGCGGCAGATTTCGTGCTCGCGCTGCTCCTGCTCGGCCAGGCGGCAGAGCTCGCGTTTGTCCTCGTCGGTTTGCTCGTGGAGGATCTGGCCCCCCTTGGGATCGGTCATGCTGGCCAGGACGTGCTCGGTCGCCTCGCAGAGGACCTCGCCCGCTTCCAGGCCGCGCTGCGTGCGGGCGATGACCTGCATGCCGCGCGCGTACGTCTCGCCGCTCCGCGTGCCGAACACGCCGAGGTTGCGCATGACTCCGTGGCGAACAACGTACTTGGGCATGTGGCGCAGTATAAGTGGAGTCCTCTTAATCTGCGAGAGGATTCATTTCGCGGAGCGCGAGGGCTACACTAGTGCGGGTTCCCGCTTTTCCATTTGGCAGCGAGGTGCTGGCATGTATTACGTTCGCTTCGCGCTTTTCCTAATCGGTTCTCTGTGGGTCGCAACGATGCATGCTCAAGATGATGCGGCGTCCAGCGCGGTCGATCCGATTGCGGTATTTGAGGCTCGGACATTCGACGGCGACGGCGACGTGCGGCTGCCCTATCGATTGCTCAAGCCGCTCGACTACGACCCCGAGCAGCCGTACCCGCTGGTGCTGTTTCTGCACGGCGCCGGCGAGCGGGGCGATGACAACGCGAAGCAACTTGTCCACGGCGGCCGCAACTTTGCCGAGGAGGCCATGCGACGGCGACATCCGGCGTTTGTCGTCTTCCCGCAATGCCCCGCCGGACAGAAGTGGGTCGAGGTTCCGTGGGATGCACGGGCGCACAAAGCGCCGGAGGACCCGGGCGACGCGATGCGCGCCGCGTTTGCGCTGCTGAACGCGTTGCAGGAGGAGTTTTCAATCGATGCGGATCGGATCTACGGCGTCGGCCTCTCGATGGGCGGGTATGGCACGTGGGACATTCTGCAGCGGAAGCCAGAGCTGTTGGCCGCGGCGATCCCGATCTGCGGCGGCGGCGATCCGGACTTGGCGGCAGGTTTCCAATCGACGCCCGTCTGGACGTTTCATGGAGACGCCGACCCGGTTGTGCCGGTCGCTCGTTCCCGGGGCATGGTTGAGGCACTGAAGGCGGCGGGCGGCCAGCCGATCTACACCGAGTACGAAGGCGTCGGCCACGATTCGTGGACGCAGACGTTCGACAACC
>DASVCM010000610.1:0-2945 GCA_036381635.1 Lacipirellula sp. | reverse complement strand
TTCACCTCCATGCCGGCGTCGATGACGATTCGCTGGGCGTTGATGCCGCTGGAGCGCGGGCTGAGGAGGAAGGCGACGGCATTGGCGACTTCTTCGGTGGCCACCGCCCTTCCCCGCAGCGTGGCCCGCTCGGCGAAGAGATACGAATCGACATAACCGGGAATGCCGGCCGAAGCGGACGTCTTGAGCAGGCCCGGGGCTACGGCATTAAACCGCACTTCGGAGAACTGGCTGAACGACTTGGCTAGGAAGGCGAGGCTGGAGTCGAGGGCCGCCTTCACGGGGGCCATGAAGCCGTAGTTCTCGCTGGCCATGCGCGTGGTGGAGATCGAGATCGTCACCACGGAGGCGTCGCGGGCAAGCTGCTCCTTCAGTGCATTGGACAGTGCGATGAGCGAGAAGCAGGAGACGTCGAATGTTCGCAGCAACTGCTCGCGGGTGGTTTCGTGGAACGGTCGAACGCCGCGCTCGTCGTAGGCGGCGAAGGCGATGGAGTGGACGAGGCCGTGGAGCGGGCCGAAGTCGGGTTTCAATTGTTCGGCGAGGCGGTCGATTTGGTCCTGATGTTCGACGTCGCACACATAGAGCGGCGCGTCGCCGATGAGCTTCGCGACCGACGCCTGCCGCTCCGGCGAGCGGACGACGTAGAGAACGTCGGCGCCGGCTTCGCGCAACGTTTGGGCGACATGCCACGCGACGCTCTTGCGATTGGCGACGCCGAACACGGCGATGCGGCGGCCGGCGAGTTGGAGGAAGTCGGGCATGCTTTTGTTTTACCGCAGAGGACGCAGAGGTCGCAGAGAAGAAAAGAGGGAATGAATTGGGGAATGAATAATTACTCCCCTCTCTCAATTGCTCTTTCTCGCTCTGCGCTCTCTGCGTCCTCTGCGGTTAAATCTTCTGCGCGAGGGTGCAGGCGAAGTCGAAGCGGCAGGCGACTTTGCCGGCGGTGGTAACGCGGGCTTTCATATAGAAGGCGTTGGCGAGGCGTTCGGTCAGCTCGACCTCCAGCTCAATCGTATCGCCGGGGCGAACCATGTGCTTGAACTGGACGTTGTTGGCTCGCGTGGCGACGGGAACGGAGTCGGGCGAGTCGGCGACGAGCTTCGACAGCAGCACGGCGCCGGCCTGCATCGCCGCTTCGCAGAGGATGACGCCGGGGGTGATCGGGTAATCGGGATAGTGGCCGCGGTACCAGAACTCGTCGCCGGTGAAGGTCTTGCGGCAGACGATGCGCGATTCGCTCTGCTCGACGATCTCGTCGATGAGCAGGAACGGCTCCCGGTGCGGTATGGCAGCTTTTATTTGTTCGAGTGACATTGGGGGAGTGCCTCACGCAAAGGCGCAAAGCTCGCAAAGAAGACAAGGAATAAGCCCGCGAAACGCGCGAATGGGCGCGAAAAACTCAGAGACGTCACCTCGTTCCATCGTTTCGAGTTCTCTTCATCTGTTATTCCTTTCGCGTTCATTCGCGTGTTTCGCGGCCATCTAATTGCATTTCTTTGCGAGCTTCGCGCCTTTGCGTAAGGCCTATTTGTCTGTGGAAGTGTGTTGCGCCATGAGACAGTTATCGACTTCGTTGGCGACGATCACGCCGTAGTTCATGGCGCCCAGCCAGCCGCTCATGATGATGCCGACGCTGCCGGCGTGGAAGAGGCCGGCGATTTGCTGCGGGATGGCCCGGCTGACGGCGAGGCCTTCGAACTTCGTGCCGAAACTGGCGCCGGCGATGTGCTGGGTGTAATGCTTGAACGTGACGGGGGTGGACGCCTCGACGTGATCGACCCGCTCCCGGATTTTCGGCACGTACTTGTCGAGGGCCTCCAGCGTCGTCTCGCAGAGATCGCGCTTACTCGCTTCGTACTCGTCCTCCGGGAGTTCGGCCCAGTCTTCGTAGCGGGCATTCGTGCTGGAAACGATGAGGCACCGCGGCCGGCCCTGCGGCCGCGTGCGCGGATAGTAGAACGAGTAGGTGCGGCTGGTGATGTCGCGGCTCAAGAGCAGATCGGTGCGGAATACCGGCGCCGTGCTGCTGAAGAGCAAGTCGCCGGTCGATTCGTCGATCTTCTCCTCCGGCTTGAGGGCCATGTAGACCTGCGTGCTGGAGTTGTTCAGCCGCACGGCGCGGGCGTCGTCAACGAACGAGCGATCGAAGTACTTTTCCCCGACGAGGTTGAAGATTGTCTGCTTGAGATTCGCATTGGAGAGGACGGCGCCCGCTTCGATCGTACGGCCGTTGACAGTTACCGAGTGGACGCGGCCGCCGGTGCAGTCGATGTGTTCGACGTTGGCGTTGATGCGGATGTCGACGTTGTTGCGGCGGAGTTCCTCCTCCATGAGGTGGATCAGCCGGTCGGTTCCGCCCTGGAAGGTGAAGACGCCCTTCGACATGAAGTTCGAGAAGACGATGCCGTAGCTGATGGCCGGGTCCTCAAGCGTGCTGCCGTTGGCGTAGGTAATCGGCTCCATCAGCAGGCGAATCACGTCTTCGCGGCCCGGAAAGAAGCGGTCGAACAGCTCGCGGGTGGCGGCCTGCTGGTCGTCATAGAAGTTCATGCCGCGGGCGGTATCGAAGAAATCGTGCACGGCCTTCGCGTCGACCTTGAACTCGTCGATCAGCAGCTTAGTAAAATCCTCGCGGTTGAACGTGGTGGTGAGCGAGAACATCGGGTTGTCGAACCGGATGCCGGTGAGTTGCACGATTGAGTCGGCGATTTCCTGCGTCCAATAGCGCCGGCAGCTTTTGACCATGCCGTAGGGGAAGCCGTGGAGCGAGATGTCGAAGATGTGGCCGCCGGGACGCTTGAACCAGGTGGCCATGCCGCCGAGCTTGTAGTGCTGTTCGAGGAGCAGCACCGAGCGGCCAGCGCGGGCCAGGACATTCGCGGCGGTGAGGCCGGCGAGTCCCGAGCCGATGACGACGACGTCGTAACGGGAGCGGGCGT
>DASVCM010000609.1:0-2720 GCA_036381635.1 Lacipirellula sp. | reverse complement strand
GTGGCATCTCGTCGGCCGGCTGCAGCGCAACAAGGTGCGGCGAACCCTGCCGCTGGTCCAGCTAATCCATTCGGTCGACAGCGAGCGGCTGCTGGCCGCCATCGACGAGCAAGCGGCGTCACTCGGGCTCACGCCGCGGCTGCTGCTGGAAGTGAACTGCTCGGGCGACGAAGAAAAGCAGGGCTTCGATGCGGACGATGTGCGGCGTCTACTGCCGACGCTTAGTCAGTTCGCGCATGTGCGCATTGAGGGTCTGATGACAATGGCGGCCCTTGAAGGAGACGAACAGGTCGCGCGTCAGAATTTTGCCGCACTGCGACGGCTGCGCGATGAACTGGCGCCTAGCGCTCCGCCAAATGTCACGCTCACCGAGCTTTCCATGGGCATGAGCGGCGACTTCGAGGCAGCCGTCGCCGAAGGGGCGACTCTCGTGCGAATCGGATCCTCGTTGTTCGAAGGCCTGCCAGGATGGTGAATCTGGAGGAACACCCTCGCGGCGTCATGGTTCCCGTGCGGGTGAAGGCCGGCGCTCGCCGCACGGGCATTGCGGGCGAACACAACGGAGCGCTGCGGGTTGATGTGTCGGCAGCGCCCGAGAAAGGTAAGGCGAACAAAGCGGTCGCCGAAGTCCTCGCCGAGCTGTTTGGCGTCGCCAAGTCGTCCGTTGAGCTGGCCAGCGGACCGACGAGCTCACAAAAGCGATTTCTGATTCACGGCGTCGATATGTCGGCGGTTCAACGAATGTTAGCGGCCGATTAACCCTTTAAACTCGCTCCAGGGCCGCGTATTCACTACGTCGGCGGCGGTCAGCCCGCCGCGGCGCGCCTGCAGGATGCCGTATCGCATGACGTCCATCCCCGAGGTGCTGTGGGCGTCGGTATTGATGACGATGGGAATCCCCAGCGACCTGGCCGCCGCCAGGTGAATGTCGTGCAGGTCGAGTCGCGCGGGATTGGCGTTCAACTCGAGAATCTTTCCATGCTTCTTCGCTGCGGCCAGAACCGCGTCGATGTCCACGTCGTAGGCGTCGCGGCGATTGATTAGCCGGCCCGTGGGGTGCGCAATCATGTCGACCTGCGGGTTCTCGATCGCCTCTAGCAGCCGCTCAGTAATCTGCTGTCGCGGCTGGCTCTGCCCGTAGTGGAGGCTGGCGATGACCCAATCGGCCTCGGCGAGCACGTCGTCCGGCAAGTCCATGCCGCCCCGTTCAAGAATATCGCACTCGATTCCCTTAAGCACTTCGACGTCCTCGACCTGCCGGTTCACCTGGTCCACTTCCTGCCACTGCCGGCGAAGCCGGCCAGCGTCCAACCCGCGGGCCATCGACACTCGCTTTGAATGGTCCGTGATGGCGATGTACTGCAAACCGCGCTGCCGCGCGGCGACGACCATCTCGTCGATCGAATTCTGGCCGTCGCTGGCCGTCGTGTGCATGTGGAGGTCGCCGCGGATGTCTTCAAGCGTGACGAGCTGTGGCAGGGCGCCGTCGGCCGCCCAATCGAACTCGCCGCGGGCTTCGCGAATCTCCGGCGGAAACCAGGGCAGCTCCAGCGCCGCGTAAACCTCGGTTTCCGTCCGCCCGGCGAGGTACTCCTCGGCGCCCTCCCCTTCCCCGTCGCCGGTTACGCGATAAACGCCCCACTCGTTCACCTTGAGCCCGCGCTGCTTCGCCCGGCCGCGGATGACGACGTTGTGCTCCTTCGATCCGGTGAAATACTGCAGCGCCGCGCCGAACGACTCAGCGGGGACGACGCGGAGATCAACTTGCAGTCCCGACGCTAATCGCACAGTCATCTTCGTCTCGCCGCAGGCAACAACTGTCTCGATTTGCGCACTGCGGCCAAAGTGATCCATCACCGCCGCGGCGTCGTCGGCGTCGACGAGCATGTCGAGATCGCCGATCGTCTCACGGCCGCGGCGATAGCTGCCCGCCATCTCAATCTGGCGGACATGCGGCGACTTGCGCATGTAGTCGAGCAGGTTCTGCGCATTCACGTCGGCGTCGGCCCACCGCATCCGCACGCCGGCTTCCTCGGCGACGCAGAGGCCCTTGAGGATGGCCTCCTCCGTCTTGGCGCCATACCCCTTGAGCCCCCGAATCCGCTGCTGCTCACACGCTGCGCGCAGATCAGCGAGCGAGTTAATGCCCAACTCGCGCTGGAGCGTGACTGCCTTCTTTGGCCCCACGCCAGGGACGCGCGCCAGATTCAGCACGCCCGGCGGAATCTCACGCTGCAATTCCTCGAGCATCGGCAGCGCGCCGGTTTCGAGAAGCTGCTGGATCTGTTCGGCCAGGCCCTTGCCAATACCTTCGACGTCCGTGAGCTTCCGCGATTCGTCCGCGGCGATCACGGACAGCGATTCGTTCAGCTCGCTGATCTTTTTCGCGCCATTGCGATACGCCCGCACGCGAAAGGGGTTGGCGCCCTGAAACTCCAACAGGTCAGCGACCTGTGAAAAAATGGCGGAGATCTCACGATTGTTCATGCCCGTAGTGTAGAGACTGCAGGCGACAGCGGTAGCCGCGGGCTAACAGCCCGCCGGTGAAGTTCGATCGATTCCCTAACAAAAAAACGCCCCCGCCACTCAGAAGAGCGACAGGGGCGCTGGGTCTTTCAAGTGATCGCGGACCGCCGAAATCTAGTCCACCGAATACCACCCGTTGGCATCAACCGCCGGAGCGGCCTTCGCCGTGCTCACCGGGCTCGCCTTGCTGGCCG
>DASVCM010000608.1:0-6137 GCA_036381635.1 Lacipirellula sp. | reverse complement strand
CGAAGTTCATCCAGGATCGCCGCCACGGTGGCGCACCAGGGCACGTACACGACCGGTTGCGCTAGCCGCTCCAGGTGATGCCGTGGAATGGCAGTGAGATGCTTCAGCGGAATCGCGGCGGCGATGTCGTCGCTGTCCTCTTCGGTGATGAGGAGATAGCCGACCGGAGGCAACTCGCCGCGGAGATGTTCCAGGTGCAGCGGCGCCGGATAGGCCTCGTATTGATTGCGCGGCCGCATTAATTCCTCGGCCGGCAGCTCGGACAGGAGCACGATGTTGCGGAGGGCAGACTGTTCCAACGCGGCGAGCTTCGCGTCGTCGGTCGACAGCTCGATGGCTCGTTCCAGATCGCTGATTTCGAGGTAGGGTTCGCGTTCGAACTTCGGGACCAGCACGCGCTGCAGCAGGTTATTGGCGGCGGCGAAGGCCGGCATCAGGGGGTCGAGCACACGGACCATGGCCGCAATCGGTAGCGCTGTCAGCCCTGACAGCAGTCGCGGTTGCTGCACTCCGACGGTTTTGGGAAGCATCTCGCCCAAGACGATCATCGTCAGCAGGGAACCGCCCATGAGGATGGCGGATTCCGTGTGGCGGCTTTCAGCGTGCAGGCGGTACTCGACCACCGAGCCCACGATGAAGAAGCCGAAGTTGAACACCAGGTTCCAGAACAGAATCGCGGTGAGCAACCGATCGGGCCGATTAAGCAGGTCGATCGCAGTTCGCTGCGCTGCGTTGCCACGGCGAAGGGCGCGGCGGTCGTCCCCCTGCAGCGAGAACATCGCCGCCTCGGCGCAGGAACAGAAAGCCGACGCCGCGATCAGCACCAGCATGGCGACAAAGAAAATGCCGAATTCTTGGATCATCTGCGAAGCGGCAAGGCCGGTTGGCGAATTGGTCGGCGATCAATCCATCGACAATCAGATGTCCTTGGCGGTGGTGCGGCCGGTAGCGACGTCGAATTCGTACACGGCCGGGATCAACATCGACGCCGTGGCGAAGGCGTACATCATGACGGTAACCATGGCCGCGGCCCCGTAGCTCATGCGAAGGAAGTTCACGATGGCCAGGAAGGTAACCAGCGGCGCGAGCATGGAGGTCCACCAGATGGCGGGCGATGGATTCCGCCGCCCCAGGGCAAACAAGAGCCCGACGCCGCCGCCGAGCATGAACGCGCCGAACGCCTGCAATTGGTAGTCGAACTCGGCCTGGAAGGCGACCATCATCCGCATGCAAACCGCCACGCCGAGCAGCAGAAACAAAATGATTCCCAAGCTGACCGCGACGGCCATCCGAGAGTTTTCGTAGATCATTCCACAATGCACGCCCAGAACGGCCACGAACGAGTTGAGCACCGTAAAGCTCAGCAGCAGAAAGACTAGATTCTCGCCTGAGATGAAGCCAAACAGCCACACGCCCAGACAGAGCAGCGCCGGCAGCGCGATCATTTCCTTCGCGTTGTAGAAGATGCCCCCAAGTTTGCCGAAGATGATTTCTTTAGGCGTGAGGTCCGTCACCAACAATAGGTCGAGTGCCTTTGAATCGCGTTCGTTGGTAAGCGACGTCACGGCCAGCGCGTTCACCAGAATGAGGCCGATGATAAAAAGCGGGATCAGCGGCTGGGCGGCGGCAGGCATCGACATTCCGTAGGTTGGCGCCTCGGCTTGCAGGGCCTGCGCCATGCCCCAGGCGCAGGCTGCGAAAATCAGCAGGTACGCCACGCGCACGAAGATGACCTTCTTCCCATAGGCCCACGTGCGGATCTCACGCCACAGAATGGGATTGTCCCAGACTTCGCGCGTTTTGCCCGGCGCGGCGTGGACGCTGCGGCGGGCGGCTGAATCAACATCCGTAGCGGCGGCGTCCACTTCTTCATCGGACTGCTGCCGGGTTTCGCGCGTGGGATTCCAAACGCGGACGCGGGCAATCGCCAGAGCGTTCAGCAGCAGAGTAAATGCCACGGCAAGGATCACAAACAGCCGCGGTGCATCGCCTAGCCAGGGGGCGGCCGGAATCATTGCCGCAGTGCTGACCGCCGGCCGGGCGGCAGCGAAGATGGCGCGCACGGGATTGATGGCCTCGGCCCACTCAACAGCCGGCGCGCCAAACCACGTTTCGCCCAGCACTCCCGCGGCCACGGCTTCGCCCAACAGCAGCCACAGCATCAGGGCAAGGGCCGTGGTGGCGAGCGTTTGAAAGGTCTTCTCTCGCCACAGCGCGAGCGTTGAACCCAGGCTGCCTGCGGCGATGGCCGCTGCGAGCGTCACGCCGACTACGCGAGCGACCTGGCTGTGCGAGACGCCCCCCAGCAAGGTCAGCAGCATCAACAGCGGCACGGCCGCAAGGATCACGACCAGCACCGAGAGCATGCTCGCTAGGAGCTTGCCAATGACCAGCTCCGAGTTGGTCATCCGCGTCATCAGCAGCAGGTCGAGCGTGCGGCGGTCCTTCTCCTGAGCGACGGCCGCTGCCGTAAGCAGCGCCGAAAAGCCCATCGCGACCGCGAGCTGCACGGGAGCGAGCAGCGAGAAGACCGCTGCGCCAAAACGCGCCAGATCGCCAAGCGTGCGCACCGGCTGCGATCCGAAGACGATCAGCCAGGCCGTGCAGACCAGTCCGAACAGGGCCGCGACGTACACGCCGCGTAAGAAATAGAGCCGCCAATTGCGTGGGGCCGTGGCGATTTCCCGCGTAAAGACCGGCCCAACCAACAAGCTCTGTATTCCTTCCGAGGGAAGCGGACGCGACCGATGGCCGCGCCAGGCTCGACGGCAATCGAATGAACCCTACGAAGTACGAGCCGTACCCCAATATAGGCGGCCGCCTGGGGCCCGTCGAGCATGGGGCGCCCCCGCGGCCGACGCCGTCGCGGGCGGCTGTTAGCGGAATCAGCCGCCAAGTATCCTGTGCGACCGCTACAGGCGGTCTGTCCCGTTCATGTTGGTGGCCCCGACGACCGCACTCTCTACAATCTAGTGTCGTGGACGGCCCTGGTTCGTCTAGAATGGGAATCATCGCCGCGGACGCGGGAACCTCTTAGCCACACTGCAAATAGGACGCTTCGCGGCACTTGCCTCGGCCACAGCGTCTCATCACGAAAGGCCTTTTATGAAGACATGCACTCTCGCCGGCGCAAGCGTTCGCGGCGTCGTCGCCGCGCTGACCGCACTGGTGGTTCTCGGTTGGTCCTACCAGGCTTTGGCCCAGGCGCCTGCCACACAGCCCGGCGCGGCGCCCGCGACCGGAACGCAGCCGGTTGCTGGCACGCAGGTCGCGGCGCAAGATCCGTTTACGGTGAAGAACCTGATCGGCGATGCGGTCTCGCTTTCGAACCAGCAATACCCTGAAGTCGAAAGCGCCATTCAGCGCTTCAAGAACGGCGACGTGGCCGGCGCACGCGAGTATTTAGAGCAGGCCAAGCAAAAGTATGCCAAGCTGCCGCCGGTCGATTTGCTGCTGGCGAAACTGATGGTCTTCGGCCGCAATGGCGACCAGGCCCGCTTGCTGCTGGAACAGACGGTGACGAACCATCCGGCCGATCCGGAGGCCTACCTGTTGCTCGCCGATCTCGCTTTCGCCGAGGGACGCACGACCGAGGCGGACGCGCTGTTCGAGAAGGCCGCCGGCCTGGTGGAAGCGTTCAACGAGAATGAGAAGCGCAAGCAGGCGTTTCAGATCCGCGTCCTCGCCGGCACCAGCGCGGTGCACGAGCGGCGTCAGCAGTGGAACGAAGCCATTGAGCTGCTTCGTCAGTGGACGCAACTCGATCCGGACAGCGCCGCCGCTCACACCCGGCTTGGCATCACGCTGTTCCGCTTGGAGAAGCCGGCCGAGGCGCTGGCCGAGTTCAAGAAGGCTCGCGAACTCGACCCGGACGCGGCGGCCCATCCCTACGTGGTGCTGGGGCAGCTTTTCACCGCCCAGCAGAATCTCGAGCAGGCTCGCCGCTCGTTTGAGCAGGCGTACAAGGAAGACGGCAAGAATGAGGCGACCGCCCGCGCCTACGCGGAATGGCTGATTCAGCAGAACGAGCTCGATAAGGCGCAGCAGGTCGCGGATGAAATGCGCAAGAATGCGCCGAATTCCATCGCCGCGCTGATGCTCGACGGCCTCGTCGCCAAGATGCGCAACCAGCCGGCAGAGGCGGAAGAAGCGCTCACCAAAGTGCTGAGCCTCGATCCTTCCAACGCCGGCGCCACGAATCTGCTCGCGCTCATCCTTTCCGAGAGCAGCGATCCGAAGCAGCAGGAGAAGGCGCTGCGCTATGCCCAAATGAACGCCCAGCGGTTCCCCACGAACGCCCAGGCGAACATCACGCTGGCCTGGATTCTGGCGAAGCTGAATCGCGCGGCCGAATCGGATCAATTTCTGACCAAGGCGGTGCAAGCCGGCAATCTGAACGCCGATTCGGCGTACCTGGTCGCCCGCATTCTGGTGACGAAGAACCAGAAGGAAAACGCGGCCAAGGCTCTGGAACAGGTGCTGGCTCAGGCCGGCCAGGGGATGTTCATGTACCGCAAGGAAGCCGAGGCGCTGTTAAAAGAGCTTGGCGGCACCGTGCCGCAGCCGCAGACGACGCCGACTTCAACGACGGCGCCGGGCGCCGCCACAAATCCGGCCGGGACGCCTACGGCGCGTGCTGGTCAGTAGGCAGCGGCTGCTCGCATCCGATTCTGAGCGCGCATAAAAAGGTCGCGGCAAGTCGATCCGTCGTCTTGCCGCGACCTTTATCCTGAAGCAAAACACAACAAGTGTTTCGCCCTCCCGTCTTTTGATAGTGGATGTATCGACCGCCCGGATGCGCCGGCTGAAGGGGATTCTTTAGAAAATTGCGGCGGCGAAGGGCGAGGCTCCTGCCGAGCCGTTCAACCTCGGGTTTGCCCCGAAATCGGCTCGGCGGGAGCCTCGCCCTCCCATTTCCAGAGCCCGTAAAAATCCAAAGGCGCGCCGAGGCCCGTTTCCGAGCCCCGACGCGCCTTTACTCACGGCTGCCGACCACAGCACTTCGCCTCACTCCCCAGTTGGCGCCGCCACAGTCGAAGCCGTCACATTTAGTTTGTTGTGAGCCGCGTTCATCCGGCTCGTTATTCTCTCGCTAGAAGTTAAAGGGCGCCGGCAATCCGCCGCTGCTCGGCGCCGCGGCGGGCGTAAGGTTCAGCTTCGGCGGCATCGGCTGAGCCGCGGCCACCGGCGCCGCAGGAGCCGCGGCAGCGCCGCCGGACCCGGCGGCAATCGCCGCGATCGAGCCCAGAGTTTCTCCGCCGAACGGTTCGACGTTGCAGTACCAGTCACATGCCGGCTCGACGAACAACGTCTCTCGGCCTGGCGCCAGAACGTCCCCAGCGGCGCCGCAGGCGTTACAACCGGAACTTACATGCCGCAGCACCAGCGGGTGCTTGTCGCACTTCTCCAAGTGCCACGGCCCGAAGACGTGCTTCAGGGGCGTGCAGCCGCAGTAAGTCTTATAAACGTGGTCGCGCCACCGGTAGCGGCAGGCGCCATAGGGAGTGCAGTATCCGTGGTACAGCGGGTGAAGGTTCTTGCACGCGGCCGAAATGCCATGGTCCTGCTTACAGGCGCTGAACAGGCCGTACCGACCCGAGTGGCAATGGCGCGGAACGAAGTAGTCCTGATTGATATTCCAGTGGCAGCCGTCGGCGGTCGAAACGGTGGCCCCGTACGTCTGCCAGAACAGGCGGGCGTGAGCCGCCGCGGGCGTCAGGAGCGTCAGCAAACTGGCCAGCGCGATGGTTCGCATGGGAGGGATCCTGCAGAGCTGGCTGCACCGGCGGTTGTGGCGGCGGGGCAGCAGTTGTCTCGGTGCAGAATCATGCGTTATGTGGCCAGTGGTGCAAACGCCACGCGCACAGTTTGCGGGGTCTTCTCCACTTAGCTGGTTGATACAACCGGCCCCATCGAGCGTGCGTTGTGCCAAGCCCTACTGCGATTAAAATGCGGCGGATGCTCGCGTCGGTTCTAACGGTTGGTGCGGTTGTAACGGCGGACGGCGGCGCTGGGATCGGCGTCGCCTCGGCGATCGGGCTGTTCCTGATAGCGCTGGCAGGCCTGGTTCGCCTGCGAGGCACTACGCTCGCAGCGCCGGCCGTCTGGGCGATGGCGTCGGCTCTCACGCTCGGCGC
>DASVCM010000607.1:0-5421 GCA_036381635.1 Lacipirellula sp. | reverse complement strand
AGGGGCGCCGTCCGCCATCGGTTCGGCGCGACGCAGGCGCTTGATGGGGTGGATCTCCGCGTATCGGCCGGCGAGGTCCACGCGCTGGTCGGCGAGAATGGCGCCGGCAAGAGCACGCTGATGAAAGTCCTCAGCGGCGCGGTCGTTCCCGACGAAGGGATCATGCTGCTCGATGGCGAACCCTACCGCCCGCAGTCGCCGGCCGACGGGCGAGCGGCCGGGGTGGCGATGATCTATCAGGAATTGTCGATCGCCCCGCACCTGTCGGTCGCCGAGAACATCCTGCTGGGCGTCGAGCCGAAGATTGGGCCGCTTATCAAATGGAAGGCGGTGCGCGAGCGGGCGGCTGCCGCTTTGGCCGAACTCGGACGGAATGATTTGCCGTTGGATGTTCCAGCCGGCCGGCTGTCCGTGGCGGAGCAGCAACTGGTCGAGATCGCCCGCAGCGTGTGCGTCGGCTGCCGGGTGCTCGTGTTGGACGAGCCGACCAGCAGCCTCGCCCAGCAAGACGTGCAGCGATTGTTCGCGCTGATCCGCCGGCTGAAAGTGCGCGGGCTGGCGATCGTTTACATCTCGCACTTCCTCGAGGAGGTAAAAGAGATTTGCGACCGGTTCACAGTACTCCGCGACGGCCGAACGACGGGGAGCGGCGAGGTCGCCGCGACCGACGCGCCCTCAATTGCCGCCATGATGGTTGGCCGGCAGCTCAACGAGCTCTATCCGCGCAGCCCGCGGCGGCCGGGCGACGTGTTGCTCCGCGCCGACGGCGTGGCCGGCGCAGCGAAGCCGACGGAGGCGTCGCTGGAGGTTCGCCGCGGCGAGGTGGTGGGCATTGCGGGCATTATCGGCGCGGGTCGGACGGAGTTCTTGCGGACGCTGATGGGACTGGATGAGATCCGCGGCGGCGAGATTCGCGTCGCTTCGCTTGCCTGCTGGCAGCCGCCCGAGATCCGCTGGAAGCAAGGCATGGGCTTCGTCAGCGAGAATCGCAAAGAGGAAGGTCTCGCTCTGGAGTTGTCGATCGCTGAGAACGTCACCATGGCGCGGCTCGAAGGGCTGGGGCCGCGCGGGTTCGTGACGCCTAGCCGTCAGGATCAGGCCACCGACCCGTGGGTGCGGCTGCTGGGCATCAAATGCACCTCCCCGAGGCAGCCGATCAACTCGCTCTCCGGCGGCAACCAGCAGAAGGCGGCCCTGGCGCGGCTGCTCCACGCCGACGTCGATTTGCTGCTGCTCGACGAGCCGACCCGCGGCATCGACATCGGTTCGAAGGTGGAAATCTATCGTCTGATTGACCGCCTCGCGGCCGGCGATGCGTCCGCCGGGCGGGCGCCGCGGGGCGTTCTCGTCGTCAGCAGCTATCTTCCGGAGCTGCTGGGTCTCTGCGATCGCATCGCGGTCATGTATCGTGGACGGCTCGGCCCGTGCCGCCCGGTGGAAGAGCTTGACGAACACCAAATTATGGTCGCCGCCACCGGAGCGGCTTGAACCGAACGAATCGATGGTCAATCGCGTTGCCTCTCGAATGTACGGCCTGTTCGATCGCCTCGGCCCGCTCATGGCGCTGATGTTCGTCTGGGGACTCTTTGCCGCGCTGCGCTGGAATACGTTCGCCACGTGGGCCAACACGCAGAGCATTCTGCTGCAGACGGCGGTCGTCGGCGTGGCCGCCCTCGGCGCGACGATGATCATCATCTCCGGCGGGATTGATCTCTCGGTAGGGTCGCTGATCGCGCTGGTTTCGGTCGTTGTCACTTATGTGATCGCCTCAGCCGCAGAGCAAGCTCCTTCGACGCTGGCCCATTCAAATATCCTGGCGGCCGGCGCGGCGACCGTCGGCATCGCCCTGGCGACGGTATGCGGGCTGGCTATCGGCGCGATGGTCATCGGCCGGGTCTTTCGCGTTGTCGCCGCAGCTGCGGTGGGCCTCGGCCTCCTCATCGCCTGGCATTACGGCTTTCCGACTTGGCCAGCCTGGGCGAGCGTTATCCTTGGCCTCGTTGTCGCCGCGGCGGCCTGGTGGACCGACCGCCGGCTCCATCCGCCGATCGTGCTCTCGCCCTTCATCGTGACGCTCGGCACGTGGGCGGCCTTCCGCGGCATTGCCAAGGGCTTGGCCGACAACTCGGCGATCTACCTGCCGCCGGAGTTCGACTCGCGAATTCTGAAGTTTATGCTTCTGCCGACGGCAGAGATTGACGCCTCGCTGCTGGCGCGTCCCTGGCAGTGGTGGTCGCCGGGCGTGTGGATTTTTCTCGTCCTCAGCGTGCTCGTGGCCCTGCTGCTGCGGTACACGCAGTTCGGCCGGCACATTTATGCTATCGGCTCGAACGAACAAACCGCACGCCTTTGCGGCATTCACGTAGAGCGCACCAAGGTCAAAATCTATATGCTGGCCCTGGCGCTCGCTGGCGTGGCCGGCGTGCTGCAGTTCAGCTTCAACACGATGGGCGACCCGAACACGGCCGTCGGCTACGAGTTGCAGGTGATCGCGGCGGTGGTCATCGGCGGGGCGAGCCTCTCGGGCGGCGTCGGCGGGGTGTTGGGGACGGTCGCCGGCGCGTTGATGATGACGATCATCGACAACGGCTGCACGAAGGTGGGGCTCGAGAACTGGATGCAGGAGATTCTCACCGGGGGGATCATTGTGGCGGCGGTGGCGCTCGATAAACTTCGCCACCGAGCCCTCGGCTGACTCGGATTGTAGGAGGCGTCTCCGACGCCGATTTCACGTAACGACTGCAAATGGCCGTCGCGTGGCGCGCGGCAATCGCGGTCAGAGACCGCTCCTACAGATTTCGGCAAAGCTCTTCCACAAGATTTTTCTTTATTGCAACGCCCATGCCCGCAACTCCTCCCGGCTTCGGTAAGTACGTCGACCTCCAGTTGAACGGCTATGCCGGCGTCGACTTCAATAGCGACGACCTAACCGTCGAGGCCATCCACGAGGCGTGCGAGCAACTGCGGGCCGACGGCGTCGCCCATGGCCTGGCGACGATCATCACCGACGACCTCGACGCGATGTGCCGCCGGCTGATGAAGCTGGTGCAACTTCGCAGTCAGGATTCGCTCGCCGAGACAATGATCTCCGGTTTTCACGTTGAAGGCCCGTTCATCAGCGCCGAGCCTGGGTATGTCGGCGCCCACCCGGCCCACGCGGCCATGCCCGCCACACAGGACGCGGCCGCCCGCCTGAACGAGGCCGCCGGCGGATTGCTTCGACTGATGACGCTCGCTCCCGAATGCGACGCCGGCGGCGCCGTCACGCGCTGGTTGACTCAACAAGGAGTGCGCGTATCGGCAGGCCACTGCAACCCGACGCTCGACGAGCTGAAGCAAGCGATCGACGCCGGGCTGTCGATGTTCACGCACCTGGGCAACGGCTGTCCGCTCCAATTACACCGGCACGACAACATTATCCAGCGCGTGCTCAGCCTCTCCGATCGGCTGTGGATCTGCTTCATTGCCGACGGCGTGCATGTGCCGTTCGTCGCCCTGAAGAACTATCTGAACATCGTCGGCCGCCAACGGGCGATCGTGGTGACCGACGCGATTGCGGCGGCCGGCAAGGGTCCGGGCGTCTACAGGCTCGCCGGGCAGGAAGTTCTCGTGGACGAGCGGCTCGCCACCTGGGCGCCCGACAAGTCACATCTTGTCGGCTCGGCGTGCACAATGCGGCATGCCGTCGGCAATCTGCAGCGCGAATTGGCCTGCTCGCCGCAGTTCATCGAGCAGTTGACCGTTGCCAATCCCCGCCAGGCGCTCGGACTCTAGGGCGCCGCTGGAACGGACGGCGCGCTTGCAGTACGCTGTCCGTCGCCGTTCTGCATCGACACCCTCGGGGACTCGGCCATGAAGCCTCTGGCGCTTGGGTTCGCACTCGCTCTTGCCACCGCCTCGTCTGCCGTCGCCGACGATTGGCCGCAATGGATGGGCCGGCAGCGCGATAACGTCTGGCGCGAAGACAATCTCATCGAGAAGTTCCCTGCCGGCGGGCCGAAGATTCTGTGGCGCACGCCCGTTGCCGGCGGTTACGCGGGGCCGGCCGTTGTCGAGGGTCGGGTTTTCCTCATGGACTACGTCACTGAGGAAAACGTGAAGGTCGACAACTTCGACCGCAAGGCGTCGACGGGCATTGAGCGCGTTCTGTGCCTCGACGAAGCGACCGGCCAGGTTGTCTGGAAGCACGAATATCCGGTTACGTATACGATTTCTTATCCGGCTGGCCCACGATGCACGCCGACCGTGCACGAGGGCAAGGTGTACGCGCTCGGCGCCGAGGGAAACTTGGCGTGCCTCGACGCCAAAACCGGCGACGTCGCCTGGTCGAAGAATCTTCCGATCGATTACAACACGAAGACCGCCCTTTGGGGATATGCCGGCCATCCGCTGGTCGACGGAGACAATCTCATCTGCGTCGTCGGCGGCGAAGGGAGCCACGCCGTCGCCTTCGATAAGAACACCGGCAGCGAACGCTGGCGGGCCCTCACTTCGCCTGAGCAAGGATACTCGCCGCCGACCATTTTCGAAGCGGGAGGCGTACGGCAGCTCATTCTGGTGCGTCCCAACGCCGTGACTTCCGTCGATCCGGCGACAGGCCAGCAGTACTGGTCGGTTTCTTACGAGGCGACGATGAATTCGATCATCATGTCGCCGGTCGTGGACGGCGACCTCCTCTACGTCGGCGGCTACAACAACAAGAGCCTGCTGCTCAAGCTCGCCGCTGAAAAGCCCGAGGCGGAAATCGTCTGGCGCGACCGGGGCGCCAACGCCATTTCGCCCGTCAATGTGCAGCCGTATGCGCAGGATGGCGTACTCTACGGGTTCGATCAGAAAGGCGTGCTGCGGGCCATCGAACTCGAAAGCGGCAGGAAGTTGTGGGAGACGCCCCAGCCCGTGAGCGAGCGGCCGCAGTACTCTGGTACGGCGTTCATCGTTCGCCAGGGCGATCGGAACTGGCTGTTCAACGATAGCGGCGAACTGATCATCGCCCGCCTGACGCGCGAGGGTTACGAGGAGATTGACCGCGCGAAGGTCATCGCGCCGACTAACACCGCCTTCGGTCGCGACGTCGTATGGAGCATGCCGGCGTTTGCCAACCGGCGGGCCTACCTCCGCAACGACCAGGAGTGCATCTGCGTCGACCTCGCAGCGAAGTGACGCCATTTCGCCGCGCTCTCTCGCCCCGCGTTCCCGCCGCGAGCGGCGGGGCTAAATGCGAGGCTCCTTTCCATGCGTTCCCCAGTTTGCGAGTAATCGTAAACCTTTTTAGAATACTGGTGGCAGCGGTTTCGCCTCGTCCTGCGGCCCGGTATCTCTAAGGGTGACGATTACGCCTATGGCAAACCAACTCGAGGTGGCGATCATCATCGACGCCGGTCGGCCTTACGACCGCCGGATCATTCGCGGCGTCGCGGCCTA
>DASVCM010000606.1:0-5249 GCA_036381635.1 Lacipirellula sp. | reverse complement strand
ATGCGCAAGGTCTTGCCGCAAATTGCAGCCCCGGCCTTTGGCCGGGGGTCGGTTTCATCAGAACAGACGTTGTCCTGCATGGAGCGCGACCCTCGGGCGAAGCCCGGTACTGCATTTGGCGGCGCATGCACTTGCGCAATGGTGTAAAACGCAGGGCTATTGTCGGCGCATTCCTCCGGGACGACATACATGGCGCCCAGGTTTGAAAGTCAATTCCGCTCGGCTAACGCTTCAGACTCAACTGGCGTCGCCAGGTTCACTAAATGATGCAGCTCTGCCCCGAGTCGCGAGTTGGAAACATAGTCCCCCAAGGCGTGGCTCCGACCGACCGCGCCGGTCGCGTCGACAATCCGCACGCGATCGGCAAACGCCCCCAAGCTTGCCCGCGCGATGCCGCCGTAGCCTAGCGGCCGCACCCTCCCGGCGAACGCCAAGTGGTAGAACCGCATCGCCGGGTCGCGGTGATTGTTGATCAACAGCATCTGGTCAACCTGCTCCAGCGCCCGGCCATGGACGTTGCCGGGGCGAATCCATGATTCATGCACCGCCGCCGCCAACAGCGCCGCACGAATCGGCGGCCGCTCGGGATGAACGCGCTTTTCGAGGTGCAAACCGGCGAAGTCGCCGCCGGCCAGCAGGTGGAGGGCGCCCGTCACCACCCGCCCGCCATAGCTATAGCCGACCAGCGTCAGCGGCGTCTCCAACGGCAACTGGTCCACGGCCCACGCCAGTTGCCACGCCACGGGCCCGGTGCGCGCCGCCTTGACCCGATAGTCGTGAAGAATCCCCGGCGCCTTCGACGACGGCCACGACCAGATAATGTACCGAATCGGCACGCCGCTCGGCTTACGGCACGCGAGCGAGTCGTAGCACTCCAGCCCATGCGGCTTGTCGACGCCCGCGTCGATCCGATTGCCGTGAACGAAGACGACCGTCGGCAGCGGCTGGGCAAACTCAGTGCTCAACTCTGTCCAGGAGAGTTGCCGCCAAACGCCGTTTCCCCACGGGTCACGAACGAGCTCTTCGCACTGCAGGCCGTCGGCCATCGCGCCGCAATCGCAGGCCGTGCCCATGGCGCGCGTGCTCACCAGGTAAATGCGGTCTACGCGCGTTGCGTGCGCATCCGCCGCCGCCGGCAATGGCGGCGGATCGAACCCCGCCGCCTGCAGCCCATCGCCACCGCCGAGCCAGTAGCCTAGGGCGACAATCACGGCCAGTCCGGAAACGGATCGGGCGCGCCGCCGCTCAACAGCCCGGACGCAAGCCGCGAAGAACGCGCGGCTGATTAGCGAAGTAAGTCGTTCCATCAGTTGCTGACGCGAAACAGACTCCGTTCAGACCGACCTGAAACGTCATTCTGAGCGAAGCGAAGAATCTAGCGGAGCACTAGATCCTTCGCTGCGCTCCGGATGACCCGCATTAGCGCCGGATGACCCGCATCAGGGACGACGCCCACTCGCCACAGCATCTCGCTGCACAAACGTAGCACGCATTCAACGCCCATGCGGCCAGCGCGTTTCAAAAAAACATCGCGTTGAATTTGCACATCACGCGCCGTGTTGTAGATTTGCTCGTCCTGCCGCTTTGCACCCACCAAGCAGAGCACCCCTCCCCCCTACAGCGCCTTCGCCGAGCGCGGAGAACCGATCATGAGGAAGCTGACGATTCTATTGGCATTGGCGGCCATCACCGCAAGCAGCGGCTGTTCGAACTGCTGCTGCTTGGGGCGAGTTCGCAACTGGTTCCACAAGGGCTCTCCTTGCGGCACGACCGTGGCCCCGGCGGTGCTTGGCGCCCCCCTGGCCATGGGCACCCCGCTGGCTCAGCCTGTGTCGGCGCCGGCCCAGCCGATTTTTGCCTCGCCCACCATGGCGCCGCAGATGTACGTCGAGCAGCCCGCCATGTGCTACCCCTGCCCGCCGTGCGACCCGTGTGCGAACCCCTGCGTCGATCCCTGCGCCGACCCCTGCAGCGGCGCCGTGAGCATGGGCTACATGGGCGGCTACGCCTCCGACGCCGCCTGCTGCGGCGACGCGAGCACGATGTCCGGAGCGGTGATCACGCCCGCGCCGACGGCGCCCGTCGGCAGCGAATCGTTCCAAGCGTCGCCGACGCCGCTGGCCGAGTAATTCGAGCGAGCCAAGCGACTCGCTACAGCGCAAACAATTCGCTGCGGAGCCGCGCAGCCGTGCCATCCTGAACACGGCCGCGCGGCTCCATTTTTTTTTTCGTATATAGCCCGGCCATCCTGGCCGGAGTGTAGTCATCTCGCTCCGCGAGATGATCCTCTCGCTCCAGCGAGAGGACTACAATAAGGCGCCGAGCCAGGTCTCCGCAGGCGACTCGCCGTGGCGAGATGGCTCGGCTATATAGTTCGCGGCCTTCCGCACGCCGGGCTATGCTGGAGTAGGCCCCTCGCATCCCGGAAAAAGCCTCTCATGTCCGATATCCGCTCCGCCCCTGCCCTGCCGCTGCGGTTCATCTTCGCGGCCGCGCTGCTTGCGCTGGTCGCCGCACCGCTGAGCGCTGAAGAAGAGCCCGCGGTCGAAACCCAAATCATCCAGCAAACGGCGGAATCCGATCCCGCCGCGCCGCGCTACGGCCAATCGATCGCCACGCGCTACCGCGTCGGCGCCAAGATCACCGCCAAAGGCGGCACGGTCCGCAATATCCGGATCATGGTCGCTGTGCCGCTAGAGTGCCCCGAGCAGGAGGTGCATGTCCTGGAGGAAGATTTTTCACCGCACATCGACAGCGTCCAAATCCGCACGCTCCCCGACGACAAGCGCGCCGAGCCGGGCGCGCGGCAAATGCTAATCACCGTCTCCGAGCTGCCGCCGCGGCAGGAAGCCCACGCCCTCATCACCTACGAAGTGGTGACCAAGACCGTGCTGGAGCCCGCCGACGTCAGCCAGCTCAAGATCCCGGAAAGGCCCGACCGCCAATTAAAGCAGTATTTGTCCGGCAGCCCGTACATCAACGTCAACCACCGCAAGATTCGCGAAGCTGTGAAGGATGCCCTCGCCGCGCCGGACGAAGTCGAAGGCGAGGGCAACGCGGCCGTCGACGGCGCAGATGCCAGCGACTCCAAGAAGGAAATCGAATCGCCCGGCGACGAGATGGACGACACCGGCGGCGACGACGCATATGAACTTGTCGGAGCCGACACGACCGCCGACGCCGAGACATCCACCGCTGCCAAAGAAGAATCCGCCAGTGACCAAGGCGGACTCGTCGGCGTGGACGCTTCCGCATCGTTCGAAGCCGACGCAACTGCGGACCCCGCCCAGGCCAACGCGGACTCAACGGCCGCCATCGCTGCTCCTGCCACGGGCGACTGGCGAAAGGTCGAGAAGATCTACGACTACGTCCAGGAGCACGTCGAATACGAAGAGGGCGCCCAGGATAAGCCGGCCCTCGACGCCCTCCAGGACGGTAAAGGCGATTGCCACGGCATCTCGGCGCTGTTCGTCGCCATGTGCCGCACCGCCGACGTTCCGGCGCGCATGGTCTGGGTCGACGGCCACCAGTACGCCGAGTTCTACCTCGAAGGCGCCGAAGGCCAGGGCCACTGGTACCCCGTGCAGTCCGCCGGCACGCGAGCCTTCGGCGAGATGCCCACGCCAAAAGTCATCCTGCAAAAGGGGGACGACTTCCGCGTCCCCGAACGCCGCCGCGAACGTCTGCGCTACGCCTCCGACTACACGCTGCTCCTGGCCGAACCGCGCTTCAAGCCCAAAGTTCAATACATCCGCGAGCAGCTCTAATATATAGCCGGGCCATCTCGCCTAGGCGAGTCGCCCGCGGAGACCTGGCCCGGCGCATCTTATCGCGAATGGCTCGCACGCCGCGGCGCGTCCGCTTCGCAGAATCTATTAGGGGATTAAGCTCGAATCCCTTATCTTTGACGACCAGCAACTTCATTCGCCGAATTGCAGCCCCGGCCTCTGGCCGGGGGCCGGTCACTACCAGGACAGATTTAGCCTCTGCATGGTGAGCGACCCTCGGGCGGAGCCCGGGGCTGCAAATGCCGGTGATTGCAGTTGCACATGTTTTCATCCCTGACGACAACGTCGCTCCCCGCGGGCGAATGCTCCTCGTCTGAAGGAACTCGGCAATGACGTGTCGACCGTTATCACCAGCGGCAGTTCCCGCAGCTCGCAAGGCAGTATCCGCCCTGCTCTTGCTGCTCCTTTCACTCTCATCACAATCGCTCGGCGCCGACAGCGCCACATTAAACGCGAAGAAAGCTGATCCGCCCAAAACGATGACGGTCGAAGGCGTCGTCGTCGGCGCCGCCGGCGAGCCGGTCGCCGAGGCCAAGGTCCGCATGGAGCACAAAGGCGGGCCGCTCACGGCAACGACCGACCACAAGGGCCGGTTCTCGTTCGAGGCCGAAGCCATTTACGTCCCCGGCAACGCACTTCACGCCGCAGGGCCCGACGGATCGCTCGGCCAGGTGCAGTTGTCCTACGATCGCGACGTGATTCTTTCCGGCCGGATCGAACCGCAGCGAATCGAGCTCAAGCCGCCGCGCGTGATCGAGGCGACCGTGGTGGACGCCGCCGGCAAGCCCGTGCCGGGGGCCGAGGTCGTCGTCAACGCAAACTATCGAGCGGCAGCGACCGCGACCACCGATGAGGCCGGCCGCGCGTCGCTCAAGTTGCCGCAAGATGTGCCGTTGCAGTTTGTCCTCGCCGCGAAGAAGGGCGTGGGCGTCGACTACGCGCTGTATCGCGATCCGCAGATGCCTAAGAGCGATCCCTACCAACTGCCGCAGGACCACACCGCGCCGGTAAAGCTCGAACTGCAGCCGACGCGCACCGTCGAGATACGAGCCGTCGACCATGAGGGCCGCCCCGTGGCCGGCGCCGAGGTGACCCCCTGGCTCCTCGGCCTCGCCAAGCGCGGCGGCGACGCCAATCTCGGCCTGCTCTGGACCGCCAAGACGGACGCCGACGGGATCGCAAGCTTCCCGCACATTCCGGCAAACGCAGACCGGGCGATGATCTTCTGGGTGCGTAAGGAAGGCCTGATCGCCCCCGAGCGGACGAAGCTCAAAAAAGGAGCGACCGACGACACCCTCACCGCCACGCTGTTGCCGCTGGCGCCGGTGAAGGGCCGCGTGCTGCACGCCGACGGTTCCCCGGCGGCCGGCGTCCCGGTGATCGCAACCGGCGCCAGCCACAGCATGGACCGGTATGATGAGCGCACGAAGACCGACGCCGATGGACGGTTCGAATTGCACG
>DASVCM010000605.1:0-4460 GCA_036381635.1 Lacipirellula sp. | reverse complement strand
GCGTCAGCTGGAGCACCTCGGCGGAATGATCCGCCGCGGCGTCGTCCTCGCCCATGTCGTTCCAGCCGAGATCCTCGAGGCTCTGGGCGGCGGCCTGGGCGTTGACCGTGGCGAGGCCCGGCGCTTGCGGCCGCATGGCCGGCTTGGCCCCGCCCTTGCGGGCGAGAAGCGAAGCACCCAGCGAGGCGAGAGGCTTGGGGTCATTCATGGCGACCTCCCCCTCCCGGCTTACTGAGCTATCCGGCGGCCGAAGCCGCCCTGCGGACGGTTGGCGCCGGGCATCTGCGAAACGGAGCCGGGAGCGGCGAACACGGTGCGGCGGAAGTTCCGCTCGAGCCTGTCGGCGATGTAGTGCCAAAGGGCGGTGACTTCCTGCGCGCTGCGGCCGTCGGGATCGACTTCCATCACCGTACGGCCGTCGATCATCGAGGCGGCGTAGTCGGTCCGGTGGTGGAGCGTGATCGGGGCGACCGTGCCGTGCTGCGACAACGCGACCGCGGCTTCCGAGGTAATTTTGGCTTTCGGCGTCGCGGCGTTGACGACGAAGATCAGCGGCTTGCCGGCGCGCTCGCAAAGGTCGACCGTGGCGCCGACGGCACGCAAGTCGTGTGGGCTCGGACGGGTCGGCACGACGATCAGCTCGGCGACGCCGATGACCGACTGGATCGCCATCGTGATCGCGGGCGGCGTGTCGATCACCGCGAGCTTGAAGCCCTGCTGGCGGAGCGTGGCGAGGTCGCCGGCGAGGCGGGCGACCGTCGTATGGGCAAACGCGGGGTACTCCGCTTCGCGCTCGTTCCACCAATCCGCGAGTGAGCCTTGCGGGTCGATGTCAATGAGAACCACCGGCCCGGCGCCGGAACGCTGCGCCTGCACCGCGAGGTGCCCGGAGAGCGTCGTCTTGCCCGAACCACCCTTCTGCGAAGCCAATGCCAAAACGCGCAAGGCCAATCCCCCAAAAGTTGCCGCCGGCGGGAAAAACTCCGGCCCTTCACCGAGCGGGATCGCAGAACACCCCTAAATTTGAGTTAACGCGCCGACCATTGCGCCGCATGTTGGGAGTGCACCTCGCGTCCTCGGCGACAGCTGGCAATTGGCGCCTGAAGCGTTGTCGTGCGGCATAAAGACTTTGCTAACAGGGCATTTACTATAGGCTGGCGCACTGACCGAGGGATTTTGGCGCAATGCGGGTAGCGACAGGAAGGGCGATCGTGGCAGGTGCGGTGTTGGCCGCCCTGTTTCCGGGTGCGACTGCGTGGGCCGACGTGAAGGCCGGGGTCGATGCGTGGAGCCGCGGCGATTACGCCGCCGCGGTACACGAGTGGCAAGGCCCGGCCGACGCCGGAGACCCCGACGCGATGTTCAATCTCGGCCAGGCCTATCGTCTTGGGCGCGGCGTGCCGCGGGACTCCGCGAAGGCGGAGCAGCTCTATGCCCGCGCCGCCGCCAAGGGTCATTTGGGAGCGGCCGACACTTATGGACTGATGCTGTTCCAGGATGGCCGGCGCGAGGCGGCGCTGCCCTACTTGCAGGATGCGGCGAAGCGAGGCGACCCGAGGGCGCAGTATCTTCTCGGCATCGCCAGCTTCAATGGCGACCTCGTGCCAAAGGACTGGGTGAAGGCCTATGCGCTGGTGACGCTCGCCAACCAGCACAACCTGCCGCAGGCAGCTTCGGCCCTGGCGCAGATGGACCAGTTCATCCCGCTCGAGCAGCGTCAGAGGGCCGCCGGCCTGGCGGTGCAGCTGGGAGACGAGGCGAACGCCGAACGCGGCCGCGCGCTGGCTGCGGCGGACCTGGCGGCCGGGGTTGGCGCTCCGGCGCCTGCCAGAGCGGCCGCCGCCAGCCCGCGCGTGTCGCACGCGCTCGCCACGGTGGCGGTTTCGCCATCCGTTGCGCAAGCGCGCGAGGCGCTCGCCGAGGCGCGCGCGGCGACCGGCACCGAAAGCCCCGCGCGAGCGGGAGCGAGTTTTGCCGGGCATCCGCTGACAACCTCGCACGTTGCCGCAGCAACGGCGTCCGCCAAACCGAAACCGGTAGCCGTGGCGACATCGCATCCGGCGGCGCAAGCGACGCCACAGCCTGAGCCCACGGCTTCGTCGAAGCCGCAGTCCGCGGCCGCCGCGAAGGCCGACAAGGGCCCTTGGCGGGTCCAGCTCGGCGCGTTTGCCGTTCCCGGCAATGCCGACAAGCTCTGGGCGCAGCTCGGCGGGGACAGCGTGCTGGCGGACAAGTCCGAGCTGAAAATCGTGGTCGGCAAGATCACCAAGCTTCAAGCCAGCGGCTTTGCCACTCGCGCGCAAGCCGACGACGCCTGCCGTGTGCTGAAGCGCGGAGGGCACGACTGCATCGTAACACGGTAAGGCAAACTTTTTTGTTGCTATTGCGATACACTCGCATTAAACCACTCCCAGTCCTGGAGTGAAATCGCCGATGTACGTCTGTATCTGCAATGCCATCCGCGAAACCGATTTCCGACGGGCGGCGTGCTGCGTCCAGGGCGATGCCGAGGCGGTCTATGCGGCGCTGGGCAAGACGCCCCGATGCCGGCAATGCATTGGCGAGGCGAACGAGATTCTCCACCAAGAACGAAGCCAATCCTGCGAGCCCGCACTGGCCGCCTGACCTGCGGTCTAACCTGTTCCCCTTGCCATAGTCCGGTTTGCTGGAGCATGGTGCTGCTCGCCAGATAGGGGGGAAGCGCAATGAAGGGCGACGACAAGGTCCTCGACTACCTCAACAAGGCGCTGACCAACGAGTTGACCGCGATCAACCAGTATTGGTTGCACTACCGCATGCTCGCCAACTGGGGCGTGACGAAGCTTGCCGAGTTCGAGCGGCACGAGTCGATCGACGAGATGAAGCACGCCGACACGCTCGCCGACCGCATCCTGTTCCTCGACGGTCTGCCCAACTTCCAGGCCCTGGGTAAGCTCAAGATCGGCGAAACGGTCGAGGAAATCCTAAAGGCCGACCTCGCACTCGAGATGGATGCGATCCCGCTGCTCAGGGACGCCGTTCAGCATAGCGAATCGGTGCGCGATTACGTCAGCCGGGAAGTGTTCGAGCGTATTCTCGAAAACGAAGAGAAACACGTCGACTTCCTCGAAACACAGTTCGAACTCATCGAGCGAATGGGACTGCAGAACTATATCCAGTCGCAAAGCCAACCTGCGGAAGATTGACAAATTTTGTCGCTTTGAAGCGCGAGTTCCGGTTAAGTCCGCTTCACGAGAGCGTGCGGCGTTGCGCTATTTGCGCGCCGCCTGAAGAGGGGAAATTCTTGGATCAGGCACCGCGCTTTTCGGAGCGCATCGGGCAAGCCATCCTTGCGCGGCACTCGTTTGTCGGCAGCCTCGGCTGGATGCTCGTCCTCGTGATCGTGCCGACGCTCCTCAGGCTGGCGCTGGATGCTGGCCACAATGGAGTTCCGTTCGTCACCTACTTTCCCGCCATCGTCCTTGGAGCGCTGTTCCTCGGCTGGCGTTACGGCGTGCTGGTGACTTTCGTGTCGGCCATGGTGGCGCGAATCCTCTTTATTCGCGAGGACTTCTATTTCGTGCATAGTGCGCGCGGGCTGGTCATCCTCGTTCTCTTCGTCCTGTCCTGCGCCATGCTCATCGCCATCGGCGAGGCCTTGCGCAGGGTCATGGCCGAAGTGCACGCGGCCTCGGCGCGCGAGGCGCTGTTGAACCAGGAACTGCGTCACAGGCTCAAGAACCTGCTCGCGGTGGTCAATTCGCTCGCCAGCCTCAGCTTCCGGCACGGCAATCCCGAGGAAGCGCAGCACGCTTTCAGCGAGCGGCTGGCGGCGCTCGACCGCGCGACGAGCCTGCTCGGCGGCGAAAACGCGCTGACCTGCAACCTGCCCGAGCTTGCCGAGGAAGCCCTTCGGCCGTTTCTCAACGACTACGACATCCGCCTCGACGGAAATCGCCAGGAAGTGGAGCGGGACGCATGTGTGCCCGCGGTACTGGCGTTCCACGAACTCGCCACCAATGCCATCAAGTATGGCGCGCTGAGCCGGTCCAGCGGCTGGGTCGGCCTGTCGTGGGGGCCGATCGACGATGGCATGGTCGTGCTGCGCTGGCAGGAGCACGACGGTCCGCCGGTCAATGCCCCCAAGCGTCGCGGAATGGGGACCCGAATTCTGTCGATGCGCTCTCCCGCGGCGAACTTCAAAGTCGATTATGCCGCCGACGGGCTGCGCTGCGACATCGCGCTGAAAGTGGCCTAGTCCTTGGTGAAGGGGTTCTTGGGACTCTTCAACGTCAGCCGGACGGGCACCGATCCGAAACCCAGCTCCCGACGGATACCGTTGACCAGATAGCGCTCGTAACTTTTCGGCAGATCGGACAGGCGCGTACCGAAGATCACGAACCGCGGCGGGCGTGTGCCAACTTGCGTGATATAGCGCAGCTTGATGCGCTTGCCGCCGGGCGCCGGCGGCGGGTTGGCCG
>DASVCM010000604.1:0-3046 GCA_036381635.1 Lacipirellula sp. | reverse complement strand
AAGCTCGGCGGCAAGAGCGAGGACGAAGCCCGCCGCACCGGCGCCATCGACGCCGCCGACGACCAGGTCGAGCGGCTGTTCGCTCCGCAGTACCAAACCGTCAACAGCCCGGCCCACCGCGCCGTGTGGGACCGCGGCGTGCCCGTCGAGCTCTTCCGGAGCGAACCGGTGAAAACGCCGCCGCACGTGCAGGCAGTGATGGACGCTTCGCTCGCCGTCGTCCGTCGCCATCGCGACGCGGGCACGCTTCACAACGCCGACGGCAAGATCGACGACCGCGTCCTCGCCGACCTCGGCGCCGCCGGCTACTGGGGCCTCTTAGTTAACGAAGAATATGGCGGCTCCGGCGCTCCCTTCGCCGCGTTCGCGCCCTTCCTCACGCAGATGGCGCTGGTCGATCCCACGGTTGCCGGCCTGGCCTCCGTCCACGGCTGCATCGGCGCCGTCGATCCGGTTCGCACCTTTGGCAACGACCAGCAGCGCGAAAAATACCTGCCCGGCCTCGCCTCCGGCGAGCGGCTCAGCGCGTTCGCACTCACCGAGCCCGGCGCCGGCAGCGATCTTACGGCCCTCAAAACCACGGCCGTGCTCGACGGCGACCACTACGTCGTCAACGGCGAGAAGCTGTTCATCACCAACGTCGTTCCGGGGCGCACCATCGGCCTGGTCTGCCTCATCGAAGGCGAGCCCGCGGTCCTCGTCGTCGAGCTGCCGCGCGAGGAGAACGAACACTTCCAGCTTCGCAAATACGGCCTCTACGCGCTAAAGCACACCTACAACCGCGGCATCATCTTCCGGGATTTCCGCGTCCCCGCCGAAAACCTGCTCACCCCGCCGCGCGGCGACGGCCTCACCATTGCTTACCACGGCCTGAACCTCGGCCGCGTGGCCCTCTGCGCCAACGCCGCCGGCACGATGCGGATCATGCTCGCGAACATGATTCCCTGGGCCAACTTCCGCTACACCTACGGCCAGCCGATCGCCCGCCGCGAGCTGGTCCGCCGCCGCATGGGCCAGCTCGCCGGACTGATCACCGGCGCTGACGCGCTAGTGGCCTGGTGTTCGCAGCTCATCGACCGCGGCTACCGCGGCGAGATGGAGTGCATCGTCGCCAAGATCTTCGGCAGCGAGGCCCAGAAGCACGCCGCCATCGAGCTGTTCATGAAAACCCACGGCGGCCGCTCGTTCCTCCATGGCCACCTGTTCGGCGACAACGTCCACGAGTACCTCGCTCCCTGCATCTACGAAGGCGAAGGCGAGATGCTCGCCATGGGCTTTTTCAAGTCGTTAGTGAAGGACCACGGCAAGACCTTCTTCGAGCCGATCGGCAAGACGCTTGCGGCGAAGGGGATCAAGAAGCCGAACCCCATGAACCCTGCGCACGCATGGGCCCTTAAAGATGTGGCCTGGCCCTATATGAAATGGCTCGCGGCTCGCCGCTTAGCGCGCACGCCCAAGCCCACACTCCCCGAAATGCCGTCCCAGCTCCAGCGACACGCCGAATTCGCCGCCGAGAATCTGCAGCGAATGGCCTTGGAAATCTCCAGCACAATGAGCAAGTTCCAGCTCGCCCTGGCCGACCGCCAGTGCCGCATGGCAGAGCTCTCCCTACGCTGTCAGGACCTGATCACGATGCTTTCGACGTCGCTCTACGGCGCCCGCCAGGAGAACGAAATGATCCGCGACGCCGCCGACGTCCTCTGCCAGGAGCTAACGCAGAAGTACACCGGCCGCCGCCCCTCGAACCGCTACTACCGCCAGGTCACCGAGCTCGGCGCCGCAATCGCCGACGGCGGCTTCCAATCGCTCGCCGGCATCGACCCCGGCGAAATCATGATGCGGTACTCAATGTAGCTTGACACCACCCTTTGACTGACCGCGACATTGACGAACATTTCCTTCCAAAGCCATCACGGACGCGGACGCCGCGTTCGGAAGGCGGTCCCGATGAGCCCGATCATCCCCAGTGCTGCTGCCGAAGGCTCCGGGATCACATGAAATGAATGAATCAGGCCCTCCAACTGCGCGCCGTTTATCAGCAGGGCGCTTGTCTGAACTGTCACTTTCTCTCGCGGACTAAACCGCTGGTCGTCCTCCCCAAACAGCATCCAATCGCCCTCAGAAGCAAGTTTCATCTCCGCAATAGCGGGTGAACCTGGGGGCGCGCCATACTCACGGATTTGCGTTTCTATCAATAGGCTCGCACCTCCCAAAGGGTTGTCCAGACGATTGAAAAGGTAGCCGAAGGGGTCATAGAGAGAGGCGCCTGAAATCATGGTTCCTGGTTTCTCAGCGATGACATCGTAGGTATAACGCAAGAACCCTATTTCACCATGTGATGCTTGAATAACAGGAACTTGGAGAAGTAGCCAATCATGGTATTGCGGGTCGATTTCGCCGGGACCGAAAGAGAAGCCGGTTTTTGCCGACAGCTTAGCTTGAGATTCGAGCTCAAAGTCGTGAGAACTCTCGCCGCGAATCAGGATTAAAAGAATCTCTGGCGGTAGTCTCGAAGGATACCTCTCAGTATCAGAATCGCCAGCGACCAAGAAATTCTCATATCGAACTCCGTTCCGAGAAATGGACCCGCCGTTTAGTTCACCCACCGTTGTGTCAAAGAATGCGGGGTCAAGCGGATAAGCCGGCTGAATAAGCGCCGCTTCCTCCTGCGTGAGTCCGGAACCAGCGACCCACGCCGCCACGGGGCCGCCGGTCACGTCGGTGACGTAAACCAGGTTGTTCTCCGCCTGAATCGCCGCCACCTCGCCGCCCCAGCCCGACTCGCGCATCAAATGCCCGACGGCGCAGGCCGTGTCGTAGTTATCGACAAACACCGGCACGGCGCGATCGCTGGCATGCTCGTTAATCGGAAACACGCCGCGATGGGCGTAGCGGCGCAGCCGCAGCACGTTCACCATCCGCTCTGCCGCCAGCCGCTTCCACCACGTCAACCGCTCCTCGGCCGACCACTGCTCGCCACGGCGCTGTTCCAAGCGGTCGAGAGCGATTTCCAAACTCTCGCTCGTGTTCTCCGCGAGAATGCCAA
>DASVCM010000603.1:0-11014 GCA_036381635.1 Lacipirellula sp. | reverse complement strand
CGCGCGATTGCCCTAAGCGCCCGCCGATGACAGCCTATCCCAAGACCCGCCACCTGATGCAGCGCGGGGCCGAGTTCCTCGGCAGCGAGCACGCGATCCTGTGCGGGGCGATGAGCTGGGTATCCGAGCGCAACCTGGTCTCGGCGATCAGCAACGCCGGCGGCTTCGGCGTGATCGCCTGCGGGGCGATGACCCCCGAGCTGCTCGACCGTGAGATCGCCGGCACGAAGGAGCTGACCGGCAAGCCCTTCGGCGTGAACCTCATCACGATGCACCCGCAGCTGTTCGAACTGATCGAGGTGTGCGGCAAGCACCGTGTCGGCCACGTGGTGTTGGCCGGCGGCATCCCGCCCAAAGGGAGCGTGGAGGCGATCAAGAGCCACGCCGCCAAGGTCGTGGTGTTCGCCCCGACACTGGCGCTGGCGAGGAAGCTGCTCCGCAGCGGTGGCGATGCCCTGGTGATCGAGGGGATGGAAGCGGGCGGCCACATCGGGCCCGTGGCGACGAGCGTGCTGGCGCAGGAGTTCCTCCCGGCGCTGGCGGACGATTACCTCGTGTTCGTCGCCGGCGGCATCGGCCGCGGCGAGGCGATCGCCGGCTATCTCGAGATGGGCGCGGTCGGCGCCCAGCTCGGTACCCGTTTCGCGTGCGCCACCGAGAGCATTGCCCACCCCGATTTCAAGAAGGCCTTCTTCCGCGCCAATGCCCGCGACGCGGTGGCGAGCGTCCAGCTCGATCCGCGGCTGCCGGTGATCCCGGTGCGGGCCCTGAAGAACAAGGGCACCGAGGAGTTCACCGCCAAGCAGCGCGAGGTCGGCCTGCTGCTCGACCAGGGCAGCGTCGACATGGGCGAGGCGCAGCTCAGGATCGAACACTTCTGGGCCGGCGCGCTGCGTCGCGCGGTGATCGACGGCGATGTCGAGAACGGGTCGCTGATGGCCGGGCAGTCGGTCGGCATGGTGACAAAGGAGGAGCCCGTCGCCGAGATCATCGCCACGCTGATGCGCGAAAGCGAGGAGGCGCTCAACCGCCGCTGAAACCGATTCGCGCTATCTCCGTTGGTGGGGCAGGCGGGAGGCGGCGACACGGAGAAGCTGATGGCCAGAGCCTTCCTGCCGACGGTTGCGATCGGGCGCGTGCCGATTCACGCGGTGCTGGTCCCCTTTCCCATCGTCTGCTTCACCGGCGCGCTGGTCTTCGACATCACCTACGCCAATACAGCGCTGATACAGTGGTCCAACTTCTCGGCGTGGCTCCTCGCCCTGGGTGAAATCATCGGCTGCATCGCCGCGATTTTCGGCCTGATCGACTTTCTTGCGGCCGGCAGCATGCGTCCCCGGATCGGCTGGTTTCACATGATCGGTAACGGGGCGATCCTGGTCATCGAGGGATTCAACAACTTCGTCCACGCGCGAGACGGCTACACTTCGGTCGTTCCGACCGGCCTTACGCTTTCGGTCATCGCCGTGGTGCTGATGGCCGTAACTGGCTTCCTCGGCTGGCGGATGGCCTACGTGCACATCGGGAAGGAACGGCCATGACGCGTCCACCGCTTCTCGTGGCAGCGTGCAGCGCGGCCCTGGCGCTCGCCGCGTGCTCGAAATCGATCATGTCGCCAGCAGAACAATACGGCCCGAATCCGCCGCTGCCCGCGCCGCACCAATACCTTCTGCCCCCCATGGGCGTGGCGCCGCCGATCGGATGGAACGGCGCGACACCGCAAGTTCCGGCCGGTTTCACCATCACCCCCTTTGCCATGAAGCTGCACACGCCCCGCAACGTGCTGGGACTTCCCAACGGCGACGTGCTGGTCGTCGAATCCGACAATCCCGGCATCGAGCCGGTCGCGCGGCCGAAAGACCTCGTCTTCAAGTACGTGCTGAGCCAGGCCCATGGACCGACAAAGGCCGGCAACGATGTGCGGCTGCTGCGCGACACCGACGGCGACGGCCGAGCGGATGTGGATATCGTCCTCATTTCCCATCTCGATTCGCCTTTCGGCATCGTCGCGTCGGGCGGTTATCTGTACGTGGCGGAAACCGGCGCCCTGATGCGCTATCCGTTCACGGCGGGGCAGACGCGTGTCGGCCCGGGCGTGAAGCTTACCGATCTCCCGAAGGGAACGATCGACCACCACTGGACGAAAAGTCTTGCCGTCAGCCCCGACGGCGCAAGACTATACGTGGGCGTGGGCTCGAACTCCAATATCACCGAGAACGGCATCGACGCCGAGGAGGGGCGCGCGGCGATCTACGAGGTCCATCCGCAGGATGGGGCAATGCGGCTCTTTGCAACGGGCCTGCGCAATCCCAACGGGCTCACCTTCAACCCGCAGACCGGCCAGCTGTGGTGCGTGGTCAACGAGCGCGACGAGCTCGGAAACGATCTCGTGCCCGATTATCTCACCTCGGTGAAGGAAGGTGCATTCTACGGCTGGCCCTACAGCTGGTACGGCCAGCATGTCGACGTGCGGGTGAGGCCGCAGAATCCGGAGCTGGTGAAGAAGGCGATCGCGCCGGACTACTCTCTCAGCTCGCACGTTGCGCCCTTGGGTCTGGCGTTCGAGAACGGCACCGGGTTCCCCGCCGCGTACAAGGGCGGCGCGTTCATCGGCGAGCACGGCAGCTGGGATAGGACCAGGTTCAACGGTTATCAGGTCGTCTTCGTACCCTTTGCCAACGGCAGGCCGAGCGGCAAGGCGCAGACCTTTGTCGGCGGTTTCCTGACGGCGGACGGCAAGGCGCACGGGCGGCCCGTGGGCGTAGCGTTCGATTCGCGGGGCGGGCTGCTCGTGGCGGACGATCTTGGCAATGCCGTCTGGCGGGTCGCGCCGGCGCGGGCGCCCGCAGCCTAGCCTTGGCCTACGCGCTCAATGAGCCGGTCGAGCAGCGGCAGCTGGCTCGGCAGGATCATCTCGCGCGCTTCATCGAGGGTCATCCACCTTGCAGCGCCGACTTCGGGGAAGCTGGCCCTCTTGCCGCTCTTCGGCGGCCATTCCATCTCGAACAGGTTGCTGTGGAGCGCCGCCGGGTCGAAATCCTGCTCGATGGCGAAGGCCGTCACCAGCTTGCCGCCGGATTGGCGGATGTCGCCGAGCGGCTGGAGCTTTCCTTCGAGCTTCACGCCCAGCTCCTCTCCGGCTTCACGCCGGGCCGCGGCAGCGGGCCTCTCATCCGCCGCGATCAGTCCCTTCGGGATCTGCCAGGCGCCGCGGTCCTTGTGCATCCAGTAGGGACCGCCGGGATGGACGAGCAGGACTGCGAACGCGGGCGAGCGGCGATACAGCATGACTCCCGCGCTGTGCGTCACGGCGCGTTGCCGGCCGCCTCGCGCCGCGCTGCGCGCGTGGCAAGAATGTTGTTGCGGATCGCCTCATTGCCTTCCTGGCAGGCATATTCGAAGAACTGATAGCCCTCGTCACGCGTCCAGGTGATCCGCGCGGTCCACGGCGCGGCGAACACCTGCGGGTCCGAATAACTGAGCTCGTAGACCAGCGCGCCCGGTCCGGTGCGCGTGAACCGCTCAATGACGTGCGCCTCGGAACTGACGGGGATTGCGTTGTTCGCCGGTACGCCCTGGGTCGCGACGTTGAGCGGGGAGGCGGCGCGGCGCCGGACATCGTGGGTGGCGCCGTCGCCCGTGTTGATGTTGGTGGTCTCGACCACCAGCGTGTTGCCTTCCCAGTGGCCGAGACTGTCACCCATCCAAGATCGGACGGCCTGCGGCCAATGGTCGCTCCTGCGCAGCGGGATGATCCGGTCCCCGAGCATCTCGAAGTGGATGACCACGTAGCCGGGCGCCTGGAACACGCGGATGCCGTTGTTGTAGTGGAACGGCAGCATCGAGGCGGGAAAGCCGCGGGTGATGCAACGGTCCCAGGTGTCGAAATCGTCGAGCCAGTCGTAGGCCTGGCCCTGGACCCAGCTCGAGCGGCCGGCCTTGCGCAGCGCCTCGGCGGCGGGGAGCAGCCTGGGAAGCTTGCCGTCGGCCGGCCTGACCAGCATCGAGGTTCGGCGGGCGAACGGCTCCGCCCGCATCCACGCTTCGAGGCCCTTGGTCCCTCGCGAGTTCTCGACCGAATAGGCGGCATCGGATTTTTTCGCCGCCTCCAGCCGCCTCGCGAATTCCTCGTCGGTCAGCCAGACGCGGTCGCCGTACTCGTCGGGCCGCTGGAATTGGATGTGGCCGTTGTTGATCATGTCGAGCGTGTAAGTGGCTCGCAGGTCGGGATCGCCCCATTCGGTCCTGAGGCTGTAGGCGGAGGGAACGGGGGGGAGGACGGTAAGGTCCCGCGGGACCGGTTGCGCCGAAGTGGCGGCGGGAAGGACGAGCGCCGCCGCCAGCGCCAGGCCGCGCCCTCTCATCCGGCGAGGCTCAACAGCACCTCGGCGGTCTTCTCGGGCCGGTTCTGCATCACGAAGTGGTCGCAGTCGGTCTCGTGGTAGTCCCAGCCTTCCGCGCGGGCCTGTTCGGCGAAGCGCGGGAAGGGCGTCTGCTCGTAGCCGGTGGCGAAGATATAGGCGCGGCGCGGGATCATCGATTCCTTGCCGGTGTAGCGTACTGCTTCGAGCAGCGTCAGCAGCGGATGATAGCCGACGACTTGCGGCACGGGCTGGAAATCCTCCGGCGAGCCGAGCGGGCGGATCAAGCCCGGGGTGAACTTCTGCGTGTCGATGTACCAGGCGTGCTCGAAGCCGCCGGTGATGTCCCACAGGCTCTGGTTGTCGCCCGGGAGGAAGGCGTCGATGTAGCAAATCGCGTCGATCCGGTCGCCGAGGCGGGCGGCGACACCCGTGACGACCATGCCGCCATACGAATGGCCGGCGAGGATGAAGCGGTCGAAGCCGGCGTCGGCCACCTGCCGGCAGACGTCGTCGATGTGATCGGTCAGCGTGATCCCAGGGTGCAGCTCGTCCTGGCGTGTGCCGAGCCCGCGAAGTGTCGCGGCAAGCACCTTATGCCCCGCCGCTTCGAGGTCGCGCTTCGTCAGCTCGTAGCTCTGGTTGCCGCCCCAGGCGCCATGCACCAGCACGTAATTCGCCATTCCTCGCTCTCCCTGTTTTGGTAGTGTTTCAGTTTGAAATTTGATGGGCGCTCGCCGCGTTCCCATGTTATGCTTAGCGCAAAGCATGGAGGCAAGCCAACGGATGCCAACTCTATCGTCGAAGTTATTATGGCGCTTGCCGTGCCCGTCGCTCTGGTGGCGGTCGTCTGGCACCGGATCAGGACAGAGAAGGGGTTGGGCTATCGTTCACTCCAATTCCTGGCGATTGGTGTTGTGATGTCGATTGGCATGATTCCAGCTCTGGAGGGGGTGCTAGATCGGGGCGGCATTGGGACGCTTCCGGGTGCGGTCGTGGGCTACCTCGTTTCCACTGCCTCCGCCGCGAAGGAGGCCAAGAATGCCTAAGGGTCCACGCGGAGAGAGGCGCCCGGCCGACGCCATCGGGCGCGCCGTACTGATTGGCAAGATCGCCACCGGCGAAATTGAGGACGAGCGCGACGAGCTTTCCAGCGCGGCTGCCGAGCTTGGCCGCATGGGCGGCAAGAAGCGGGCGGAGAAGCTCACGGCGGAACGCCGCACTGAGATTGCCCGAGAGGCGGCCGCCAAGCGGTGGGGTCAGTCGTCGTCGACGAAAGGCAGCTGAAACGTGCTCCCGCGCTTCGGCAGCGCGGTGTCCAGCATGAGCTTGAACTGATCCCAGTTCTTCGACGCCCTCATCAACGTGATGACGGCGTGCACATGCTGGGCAAGTGCCGGATCGCCGATGTCGTCGGTTAGAAGCTGGTGAAGTTTGCCCTTCTTGTGGCCTTCGCTGTCCTAAGGCATCCGCTCCTCCAACTCCTCCCGAATACCCGACGCGAATCATTCCTTCGTGGCGGCGGGGAATTTTGCCGGTTGCGCGCAGGCTGGCATCCCGGAACTGCAAATAGACCTCGGCGGGCTTGGTCGACGCATCTAACTCGTTGGTAATAAAGGGTTTCATGGCGGTCAGCCGGCAAGAAGAAGGAAAGTTCGCCGACAGTCAAAAGAACGCCAATCCCGCCTTCGGTGAGCGCGAGCGGCCCAACGCACGAAGGAACGTTGCTTGGGTAATGATGCGCGTTTCATCGCGAAGGACAGCAGCCGAGAGCACGATCCGGCCGCTATTGAACGTCCCCTCGCGTTTGCGTTTGCTTCACATATTGCGCTTATTGCGTTTACCTGCTTCAGCGCATATATGGCAAACATGCGCGCAACGAGGAGAACGGCAATGAGCGAGCAGGCTCTCACACAGAGACCGCCTACGGAAAAGGAAGTTAGGCAGGCGTCGGAGGCTGCGCGCGCCATTGCTACAGCCCTTACTCCAAAGGGCCTGCCATTCACCGTCAGCAAGAACGGAGACCGAACTGAAATTGATCTATCACCAGCTCTCGGACAACTCGTGCTCGACGTGCTTACCCATGTTGCGCGTGGGGAGATGATCACGTTCGTGCCATACGGCGCCGAGCTTACGACGAAAGAAGCCGCAGACCTTTTGAACATCTCGCGACCTTTTCTCATCTCTTTGTTGGATGCGGAAAAGATCGATTACCATAGGGTCGGGACTCATCGGCGCATTAGAGCAAGCGACGTATTGGCATACCGTGCAAAGAGGGATGCTGAGCGCGGTAGTGCGCTGTCCGAATTGCAGAGATTGGGTCAGGAGTACGATGAGGGTTGAGATGTGTAGCTGACAGATTTGTCGTCGTACTCGACGCAAACGTCCTTTACCCATTCCGCGTGAGAGATGCCCTGCTTCGGTTCGCCGAGGTGGGGCTCTTTCGCGCTCGTTGGTCACCCAAAATAATCGACGAATGGAAATCCAACTTGCTGGAACGCAAGCCCCACCTTCAAGCAAGCATTGAATCGCAAGTCGCGGCGATGCGCATTGCGTTCCCCGAGGGCTGCGTGGACGGTGCTGAAAGTCTCATTGAGGGATTGGATTTGCCAGACCCGAATGACCGGCACGTCCTGGCAACCGCCATTCGGACTGGCGCCGAGCACATCGTGACGGAGAACCTGAAGGACTTTCCCGAAACGAAACTGGCACCATTTGGTATCACCGCCGTGTCAGCCGACGACTTTCTCGCAAGCACGTTTGAGTTGTACCCGGCGGAAGCGTTGGCCGTTATGCGGACGATGCGGCGAGCTTACGAGAAACCACCCTTCTCGCCCGGGGAGTTCATATTCGACCTTCAGGCAAAGGGTCTACCGAAGCTCGCATCGATGTTGAAAGAGAACATCGACGTCCTCTAATCGACCAAGTGATTAGCGCCGCCTCAGATTTCAAACTGAGACACCACCCTGTTCGAGTCCTGATGCCCCATGCGAGGACCGGAGACAAGAAAGGGGAGGAGCCTTGCGGCGCCTCCCCTTTCCTTGTTCCCGTCCGGAAGCGGATCAGGCCGGTTCGGCGACCCGGCTCGTGCGCCAGCCGGTTGCGTAGGTTTCGCGGCTCATCTGGCTGTACGGCACCGGCGAGACGATGGCGCGCACGGCGATCTGCTTGTGCGGCTCGACCGTGGTCTTGCGGGTGTTCGGCTCTTCGCCCCACAGCACGTGGATCTCGGTGCCGAGCGGGATCTCGTGGTCGATGGTCGCGAGGCTGAGCGCCTTCTTCTCGTTGTATGAGTAGCCGGTGAACATCGACAGGCCGACCACGTGGCCGTCGGCGTCGACGACCGAGTCGTAGTTGCTGTTGGCGTAGTTGGCGAGCGGCAGGTCGAAGAACTTGTACTGCTCGCCCTCGGGGTCGAACAGCGAGCCCTGGATTTTCTTCATGTCCTCGGCGTTCCACTCGAGGGTGACCTTCTTGCGCTGGGCCGCCGGGTCGATCTTCTTCAGCGCGTCGGCGCCGATGAAGTCGTGGTCGAACTTGACGAACGGGCCGTAACCCAGCTCCCACGGATTGAGGTAGTAGTCCTCGATCGACTTGCCGACGAACGAGCCGCCGATCGCGCCGGTCGCTTCATAGCTGTCGGCGCCGAGCCACTCGCGGTAATCCTTGAGCTCGTCGCCGGTGTAGATCGGAGGCAGCGGGCTCGGGATCCAGCCGGATTCGAGCGTGTTCGACGGATAGGCACGACTGCCGACCGCGATCAGGCCGAACTCTTCACCGGCCTTGAGGATCTGGTCGCGGATATAGTCCTGCTCTTCGTACGGGCCCCAGATCTCGAGGCCCGGCGAACCGGCCATCCCGTGACGCAGCGTGCGCACCGTCTTGTCGCCGATCTTCATGGTGCTCATGTTGAAGAACTTGAGCTTCTCGAGCGTCTGGCCGTTCAATTTCTCGATCACGTCCCACGCCCGCGGGCCCTGGATCTGGAAACGCCAGGAGATGCGGCTGACCGGCTTGCCCATCGGGCGGCTCGGCGAACGCGGATCGTTGATGATCTCGACGTTGTACTTGCCCTTCTGAGCCTGGAACATCAGCCAGTTCGCGGCCGGCGCGCGGCCGACGTACACGAACTGCTCCGGGGCGAGGTAGAAGATGATGCCGTCGCCGATCACGTGGCCGTAGGGCGTTGTCGGCACATACTGCTTGGCCTTGTTGACGTCCCACCCGTTGGGCGTGTTGACCATCGTGTCCGAGAGGAGCTTGAGCGCGTCCGGGCCGTTGATGTAGAGATCGAACATGTGGTGCGACTGGTCGAACAGCACGGCCGAGTGTTGCCAGGCCCACTGCTCCGAACGCCAGTTGGAGAATTCCGGCGCGACGACGGGGTAGACGTAAGCGCCGATCTGCGAGTTGCGCAGCTTGTCGACGATATCCGGGGTGTTCTGCAGAATCTGCTCAAGATTCTCGGCCATGGGAGAGTCCTCTCGTTCGTGCTCGTGAAAGAATCATATATGCGAAATTTGTATGCGGCACATACAATATCTGGCATGAGAGGCAAGCAGAAAGCTGTGGTGCGTTAGCCAGGTGAGAGCCATGAACGTCGAAGCCCTCGATCACGTAAATATCATCACCGATCGCATGGATGAGACCGCCAGGTTCTATGGCAATCTGCTCGGTCTCGAACGGCGCGACGCGCCGCCGCCGCTGACGCCGCAGAACGCCACCTGGATGTTCGACGCCCAAGGGCGGGCGATCATCCACATCAACAGCACCGACTGCCCGCGCACTTTCGACCGCGAGGTCGAGCCGGGCTCGCTGACCGGCGCGTTGCACCACGTGGCGCTGAAGTGCGTCGGCTACGAGGAGGTCAAGGGCCGGCTCGACGACATGGACGCCGACTACCAGGAGAACCTCGTCAGCGCGATCAACCTCCGGCAGATCTTCACCGCCGACCCGAACAACGTGCTGCTCGAGCTCAATTTCTTCGCCGGCTGAGCCCTAGTCGCGGAACAGCAACGGGGCGAACTCGTGCAGGCTGCGCCGCCACGAGAGGAACTCGTGGGCGGTGTTCGGCGAGACGTAGAACACGCTGTTGAAGCCCGATTCCCTCAACGCCTTGGCGTTCGCCACCGGGTCCGACGGCGGCACTCCGGGCGGGGCCGTGCGCCGGCTGTCGAGCTCGCGGCTGCCGAAGCTCACGAAGACCAGCTTGACCTTGTCGCGGAAGCCGGGGGCCTTGGCCACGTCGTCGACCGAGAAGGTCCCCCCGCTGAACAGGCCGACATAGCCGAATGTGTCGGGATGGGCGGTGGTGATCGCCTTGGTCTCGAACCCGCCCATGGACAGCCCGGCCATCGCCCGGTGGTTGCGGTCGGGCAGCGTGCGGAAGTGGCGGTCGACGTAGGGAATCAGCTCGTCGAGCAGCACCGTGGTGAACGGTTTCATGTCGAACGCGGCGAGGCCGCCGGGCGCACCCGGCCTGATCGTGTTGGTCATGCCGTAAGTCATCACGATGATGAACGGGCGGGTTTTGCGCTCGGCGATCAGGTTGTCCATGATGAGGTTGGCATGACCCTGGTTGGTCCACGCCGTCTCGTCCTCGCCCCAGCCGTGTTGCAGGTAGAGCACCGGATAGCGGGTCGCCTTCGCCCCGTCGTAGCCCGGCGGAGTATAGACGAACGCACGCCGCTCGGTGCCCGTGCTCGGCGAGGGGAACACGATCTGCTGCACGTTGCCGTGGGGGACGTCCTTCAAGGCATAGAAGTCGGCGTCGTGCGCGGGCACCTCGACGCCGCTTTCCCAGCGGGTCGAGCCATAGAAGTTCAGCGTGCCCGGATCGTTGAAAACGCCGCCGTCGACCTCGAGGTGATAGTAGTGGAATCCCTCGTCGAGCGGGCCGCTGGTCGTGCCGCTCCAGGTTCCGTCGGCGGCCTTTTGCAGGACCGTGCCGCCTTGACCGCCGAGACCAAGCGTCGCCTTCACGCTGCGCGCATCGGGTGCCGTCACCCGGAAGCGGACGTAACCTTGCGAATTGACCTGCGGATATTCCTGCCCCGGCTGGTTCAACGACGAGGGATGAAAATCCTCAACGATGGCAGGCGCTTGGCCCTGTGCAGGAGCCGCCGCCGGCAGCGTAGCGGCCCATAACGAAGTTGTGGCGGCGAGCGCCCAGGCGATCGATCGTTTCACGTCCCACTCCCCTTGTCCCCACGCGCTCCCGCGCGAATCCGCAGGTGCCCATTAGTAGGAGTATTTCAAAAGTGCGGCCGCGCCGCAACCGCCGACGCGCGCCTTGCGCGCGCCGGACGGATCCCCGCAGCAAGAACCGGAGGCTGGGGCCTGTAGGTGAAAGGGTCTTTCGGCCGAAAGGAGGACCGGGCGCGGGCGGTCCCTCTGCCTCAGGCCGATCCGTTCAAACCGGGTGGGTGCCGGGCTTGCCGCAGGTCGCGAACTTGCCCTTGGCGTCCTTGCAGCGAACGACCTTCTTGGGCTTCGGCGGGCATTTGACGAACTTGCCGTGCGCATCGCGGCACGGCGCTGCATAGCTGGGCGTTGCGAGCAGGGCCAGGGCGGCAAATGCGGCTGCGAGCTTGAGCATGGGAACCTCCCTTGCGACTCTCGGATGAGTTCGCTCCGGCAGGGTGCACCAGCCG
>DASVCM010000602.1:0-4142 GCA_036381635.1 Lacipirellula sp. | reverse complement strand
ATGCGAACCTGCAGGCGCAGTACGGCGAGCAGGTCAGCCAACTCAAGGCTGAGCAGACCGCCGCGCTGCAGGACGTGAGCAAGCTGGAAACGGAGCGGGCGCAGTTGGCGAGCGAGAACGCTCAATTGGCTCAAGAGCGTGACCAACTCCGCATCGAGCAGCGAGAGGCGGCCGCCCTCGTCGCTGCGACGGAAGAAAACAACCGCCGCCTCGCTGAAGAAGTGGCCGCTATGCGGAACCTGATTGTCGAGCACCAAACGGCTCGCGATCAAGCCTTCACCACGACGCTCCAGGCCACAACCGACCTTCACACGACGGCCGGCCAGCTTGCCAGCCTGCAGGAGCGGCATCAGCAGATCACGCAGCAACTGGCCACGGCCTCGGCCGCCCTGCGCGACGGGGGGATCGACCCCAGCAGCGAGGTGGTGCCCCGCGTTCGCGGCAAAGTAGCCGCCACTCGGCGAGCGGACGGCACGCAGCTCATCGAGATCACCGTCGGCGCCGACGACGGCATCAAGCCGGGACACACGGTCGAGGTGTTCCGCGGCGATCGTTATCTTGGCCGGGCTTCCATTTTGCGGACGGATCCCGACCGGGCGGTGGCCCGGGTGATGCGCGAATTCCAGCAGGGACCGATTCAGGAGGGTGACGATGTCGCAACCAAGCTTCGAAGCTAGCCCGGCGCCCACCGTCCTGACGAAGCGGTCTGCCTGGAACGTTTATACGGCGATGCTGCTGGTGGCACTCATCTGCCTGCTGCTGGCGGCGCTGTTTCTGTACCTGGAGATCCGCGAGTACGGCGGCTTCGGGAACGTGAAGGGGCCGCTGTCGCAACTCCGCACGCCGGCGACCGTGACGGCGACCGCCTGGGCCTGAATGGGAGGGCGAGGCTCCTGCCGAGCCGTGCGCCGCCGAGTCGATTGGCAATTCCGGTTCGGCGGGAGCCTCGCCCTCCCGTGACTTGCATCCTCTTACTCGGCGGCGTCCGGCGCTGTGGTTCGTGCGCCGAGCTCGCGATCGAGATCCAGAAGCGACGCCGGGTCGCCGTCCACTAGTTTGAACTTGTGGTTGACCTCGCGGGCCGTCTTCTCTTCTTCGACCTGCTCGGTGATGAACCATTCGAGCTCGACCAGCGCAGCGAATGCCTTTTCGTTGAATGCCAGTTCGTACAGGGCGTCGATCTGGCCGCTGACTTTCATCTCCTGCTCGAGCGCCTTTTCAAACACCTCGCCGACCGACTTGAACTCGCCTTCCGGCGCGGCGATCGGCTTGAGCTTGACCTTGTAGTTGCGCGCGAGCAGGAAGTTGTAGAGCCGCATCGCGTGGCCGTACTCCTCCTGGCTCTGGATGCGGAGCCACTGCGCGCAACCGACGAACTGCTGATGCTCGCACCAGGCCGCCATCGCGAGGTACTGGTAGGACGAGAACAACTCGTAGTTGAGCTGGTCGTTGATGGCCTCTTGAACGCTGGCGCCGAGCATGGCATTACTCCTCACATCGAGAGCTGGCAATTATGCAGCCCCGGGCTTCGCCCGGGGCCGGTGTTTCCACCGGGGCGGGCTCTGCGTTAGTGGTGAGCGACCCCCGGCCAGAGGCCGGGCTGCATTGCCGCGGCTGGTGGGTTCTGAATTGTAAGAACTCATTAGCGCCTTGACGACCGCCGCATGGGCGTAAGCGGCGCAAAAAAAGAGGCTCGCGTCGGCAATTGACGTCGAGCCTCAGTCTCAACAGCGTTGCGGCATTGCAGCCCCGGGCTTTGCCCGGGTGCCGGTCACCATTAGGACGGACTTTCACCCTAGTGGCGTTCTATCCCCGGCCAGAGGCCGGGCCTGCAATCGCTGTATCAGTGGGCCCGACTGGAGTCGAACCAGCACGCCCTTGCGGGCACAAGGCCCTCAACCTTGCGCGTCTGCCAATTCCGCCACGAGCCCATCGGAGAGGCGCACCTCGGCGAGCAACCGCCAAAATGCGCCAGATTGGGTAGTCTACCCGGTTGCCGTGGAGGGTCAACCCGCGGATAGTCATTGAACGCGCCCGGCCAGGTTGGCCGGGTTATATAGCCGAGCCATCTTGGCTCGGCGGGCCAGGCGCAGGGCAAGCCCCGCGGCTAGATGGATGTCAATTACAGGCTTACCGGCTTCTCGGCGGTGGCGGGCTTTGTTTCGGAATCGTCGGCCGGCTTCTCGGCCTCCTGGGCTGGCTCGACCTTTTGCTCCGATCCCTCGGGGCCTTCCTCGCCGGTTTGCCGCTCGCGCCAGGGCTTGTTTTCCTGATAGCTGGCCAGCTCCTTTTTGAGCTGGTCGAGATGCTCGGGGTCGTTTAAGTCGACTGATTTCTGCGACCACTTGCGGGCCGCCTCGAAGTCGCCCGTTTCGGCGTAGGCCGCGGCGAGCGTGCTGAGGATGTGGGCCTGCGTTTCGTCGGTCAGCTCGACCGCCTTCGTGGCGAGCTCGACGGCCCGCTTGCCGTCGCGAACCTCCTCGTCCGGCGAGGTGGCCAGCACCCAGGCGAAGTTGTTGAGCACGCTGGCGTCCTCGTCGTCGATCTTCATCGCCGCGTCAAAGTCTTTCACAGCGGCCCGGTGCTCGCCGATGTTGAGCTGCGCGTCGGCCCGGCCGCGCAGCGCCTGGAAGCGAACGCGCTCGGCATCTTCTCCCTCCTCGCCTTCAAGCTGCTCCAGGACCTTGCCATACTGTTGAATCGCCTCCCGGGCCTGCTTGTTGTACAGGTAGTAGAAGGCCAGTTGCATGCGGAACTCCGGCTGCTCGGGCGTCGCGTCGGCGAGCTTTTCCATCGCTTCGATCGCTTCGGGGAGCCGGTCCAGATTCGCCAGCGCTTGGGCGCGCAGGGCATGGGCCACGGCGAGCGTCGGGTTCTCCTTGAGAATCGCTTCGATGTCGACGAGCGCTTCCTCGTACTCCTCTTCGGCGATGTACGCCTCGGCCCGGTGGATGAGCGTGAGCATGAAGCCCGGCTGCAGTTGCAGCACGCGGTTGAACTGGTCGATGGCCTTCTCGGCTTCGCCTTGAATGCGGTAGATTTCGCCCCGCTCCTGATAGGGGCCCGGCGCGGAGGGGGCGATTTCTGTCGCCTTGTCGAGGACGGCGATCGCCTCGTCCAGCTTCTCCTGCTCGCGCAGGATTTGAGCCTTCACTAACAGGGCGCCGGCGTTTTCTTCGTCTTGCTTCAGCAGCTCCTCGATGTCCTGGAGGGCTTCGTCCAGCTTGCCGCGCTGGCGGTTGAAGTCGGCACGCGCGAGCCGGTGTTCGTCCTCCTCCGGTTCCAGCGCGATGGCTTCGTCGAAATCCTGGAGGGCTTTTTCGGGGTCCTCCTGCAGCGTGGCCCGCAGCGAGATCGCCTCGGCCCGCATCTTGGCCGGCAGCTCCTGGAACTGCTCGGCCTCGAACGCCTCGTTCAGCAGCTTGAGGGCTTCGGCCTTCTCGCCGCCGGGGAGCGCCTGCAACTGAGCCAGGAGGACCTTGGCATGGACCGGCGCCTCGTCGTACTCCAGCACCCGCTGGAGGTCGGTCACCGCTAGGTCGCGCACCCGTTGGAGTTGCGGGTCGGCCAGCCGCTCTAGCGGCACGCTCTGCACCACGGCGGCAAGCTGGGAGGCCCGTTCCATGAGCGTTTCGGAGAGGAGCCGCTCGGCGAAGTCGGAGTTCTCGACGTCGAGGCCTTCCTGGATGGCCGTTTCGAGCAGCTCGATGACCTTGTTGATGTCGCGCAGGTTCTCGGCGGTGACCTTCACCCGCAGGGCTTCGTCGAGCTCCTCCTGGCCGTCTCCCTCGGCGCGGGCGGTGGCCGTCGCGAAAGCCACGGTCGCCGCCGCCAGAAATGCCGCCAGTTTATTCCAAAGGTTCATTGCGAAGCCTCGTATGTGCTGCTATCGGAGTCGCGGCGATGTGCCTGCCGTGGCCAGCAATCATTATTGCGGGTCGGAGCACCTCTGACCACGCGAGAATGCTTATATAGCCGAGCCATCCTGGCTCCGCTCTTTGTAGCCCTCTCGCTCCGCGAGAGGGTCATCTCGCGGAGCCAGATGACTACACTGTCGCCCGACCAGGATGGCCGGGCTATCTACGCGCCTGCCGGGCTGGGGGGCGCGTGTCTATAATGCTGGGTTTCCCCGGCCTGCCATG
>DASVCM010000601.1:0-9392 GCA_036381635.1 Lacipirellula sp. | reverse complement strand
ACGGCTCGGCAGGAGCCTCGCGCTCCCACAGGTGCGCGTTGATGTTCTGCCGCGGCCGAATAGGATTGACCGAGCCAAACGCCTCTACACCATTTAGAATCCATTGATGCTCCGCTCGCTCGCCGGTTACTTCCTGCTCTTCGTTATCGCCGAAATGGCGGCCCTTATCTTGCTGGGTCGCGCGTTCGGCGTACTGCCGACGATTCTGCTGGTTTTAGGCGGCGGCATCGCGGGAGCGTGGCTCGCCCGCTGGCAGGGGCTGCGATCGGCGATGCGGGCTCGCGAGCAGATGGGCGCCGGCGTGATGCCGACTAAGGAAATGACCGACGGCCTGCTCATCGCCGTCGCCGCGGTGCTGCTGATCATTCCCGGCGTAATTACCGACGTGCTGGGCCTCGCCCTGCTCTTCCCGCCGACGCGGGCGCTACTGCGCCATTTCGTGGTCGGCCAGCTTACTCGTCGCTCGCCGTTGGGGCGGTTCACGCACGAACATGAACATCACCGCCGCACGCCTGGCGGCGGCGATCGCATCATCGACGCCCGCGTGATCGAGACGCGCGTGGTTGAAGATTAAGCGTTCGTGGATGAGCGGCGATGCTCAAACGCCTCGGCGCTATTGACGTGCATTTTACGCCCGACGGGCGGAAGGCGTGTAGCGGCGGGCGCTAGCCCGCCGTTTATGGCGGTGAATCGAAAGTAAAGGCCCGAAGGGCCGTAGGCGCGCCTACGGCCCTTCGGGCCTTAAGATGCTCTTTGTTGGTTCTGTGAAGGCGGGCTAGCGCCCGCCGCTACACGCCCAGACCCCTAACGGGGCCACATGCAGTTGGAGACGCTTACTCGTCGTCAGCGTCGCTGCCGACGTCGGCGCCGCCCAAGAGCGCGTCCAGGCCCGTCGGCGCGGCCGGTCGGCCGTCGCCATGCTGACCGTTGCCTTCCGGGGCTTGGGCCGGCGTGACGCCGTCGCCGCCTCCGCCGCGGAGGGCCGATTCAAGCAGCGGGAACGAACGCTCCAGCACTCGCTCCTTTTCGGCCGCGAGCGCCTCGAGCGCGGAGGGCTGAATCCGCACTTCCGATTCCTGGATCGTCTTGAAGCCGGTGCCGGCCGGGATCAGGTGACCCAGGATGACGTTCTCCTTGAGGCCGACCAGGTAGTCGGTGCGGCCTGCAAGAGCCGCCTCGGTCAGCACCTTGGTCGTCTCCTGGAAGCTCGCCGCGGAGATGAAGCTGCTCGACTGCACCGAGGCCTTGGTGATGCCCAAGAGCTGCGTGCTGGCCGTGGCCATCTTCGGCTTGGTCCCTTTGGCAATGTCGCCGCCGAGCGACTCGATCGTGGCGTTGGCCTGCTCAAGCACGTCCTTCGGGACGATCGCCCCTTCGGCGTACTCGCCGTCGCCCTTGTGGCTGATCTTCACCGCCTTGGTGAGGGCCTCGTTCGCGCTGCGGAAATCGAACTTGTCCATCACGGCGCCGGGCAAGAGATCGGTGTCGCCGGGCGATTCGATCTTCACCTTGCGGAGCATCTGGCTGACGATGATCTCGATGTGCTTATCGTTGATCTCGACGCGCTGGCTGCGGTAGACGTTCTGGATTTCTCGGGTGAGGTACTGCTGCACGGCCTCTTCGCCGGAGATTCGCAGAATGTCGTGCGGCACCAGCGGTCCGTCGACCAGGGCCTCGCCGGCGCGAACCGTGTCGCCGGCGTGAACCCGCAAGTGCTTCGAGTGCGAGACGAGGTGCTCGCGCTCAATGCCGGTCTCGCTGCGGACGATGATCGAGCGCTTGCCGCGCTTCTTCTCGCCCAGGAGCTCGACCTGGCCGTCGATCTCGGCGATGACTGCCGGATCCTTCGGCTTGCGAGCCTCGAAGATTTCGGTGACGCGGGGCAGACCGCCGGTGATGTCCTGCGTGCCGGACGCCTCGCGCGGCGTCTTGGCCAGCAGCGTGCCGGCGCTGATCACCTGGCCTTCATCGACTTCGATGTGAGCACGCTCGGGCATGTAGTAGAAGTCGAGGATTTTGCCTTCCTTCGGATCCTCCACCACGATCTGCGGATGCATGTCGCCCTTGTGTTCCATGATGACGAAGCGGACCTTGCCGCTGGGATCCTTCTCGCCGCGCATCGTCTCGCCTTCGACGAGATCCTCAAAGCGAATCTTGCCGCCGATTTCGGCGAGGATCGGGATGCTGTGCGGGTCCCATTCGCAAAGGACCTGTCCCGCCTTCACCGCCTCATCCTCCGCAACCTTGAGTACGGCGCCGGTGGGCACTTCGTACTTCTCGACCTCGCGGCCCCGCTCGTCCACCAGGGCAATCTCGCCGTTCCGGGAGAGTACGACCTGCTGGCCGGCGTCGTTGGTGACGACCGTCAGCCGGGCCGTCTTGGCGATGCCGCCCTTCTTGGCCTTGATGTCGCTGTCTTCAACGTCGCGCTGGCCGGTGCCGCCGATGTGGAACGTACGCATGGTGAGCTGCGTGCCCGGCTCGCCGATCGATTGAGCGGCGATGATGCCCACGGCCATGCCCTCTTCGACCATCGAACCGGTCGACAGGTCCATGCCGTAGCAGCGGCGGCAGACGCCCAGCGCCGCGTCACAGGTCATCGGGCTGCGGACTTGGATTTTTTCCAGGCCGAGCTGCTCGATGCGGCGGGCGATGTCGGAGGTGATCAGCTCGTTCTCGTGAACGATCACTTCGTCAGTAATCGGGTTGACGATGTTCGCCCGGCTGACGCGACCTTTGATCGAGTCGGCCAGGTTCACCTCCACCTTCTCGCCACGGTAAATGACGCCCTTGGTAATGCCCTGCGTGGTGCCGCAGTCGTCCATCGTGACCACCACGTTCTGGGCGACGTCGGCCAACTTGCGGGTGAGGTACCCCGAGTCGGCCGTCTTGAGGGCCGTATCGGCCAAACCTTTGCGGGCGCCGTGCGTCGAGCTGAAGTACTCGAGCACGGTGAGGCCTTCGCGGAAGTTGGCCTTGATCGGGGTCTCGATGATCTTGCCGGACGGCTTGGCCATGAGGCCGCGCATGCCGCCGAGCTGCCGCATCTGCTCGATGCCGCCGCGGGCGCCGGAGTGGGCCATCAGGAAGATCGGGTTGACGTAGCCCTCGCGGCGGAAGTCCGCTTCGAGGCCGGACATCATTTCGGCGGTAATCTGCTCGCGAGCATGGGTCCACGCGTCGAGCACCGAGTTGTACCGCTCCAGGTCGGTGATCACGCCGCGCTGAAACAGCTTATTGAACTTGAGGACCTGCTTCTCGGCTTCGCCGATGATCTTGCCCTTGGTTTCGGGCGTGATCAGGTCGTCGGTGGCGAATGACAGTCCGCTCAGCGTACTTTGGCGGAAGCCGAGCTGGTTCATGTCGTCGAGCAGCTCGATCGTCTGCCGGCGGCCGAGAATTTCGTAGCAGTCGCTGATGACGCGCGCCAATTCGCTGGAGCGCAACGGCACGTTGTAGAACGGCATGCCCTTGGGCAGGATCGTGTTGAAGATCACGCGGCCGACGGTCGTGTCTACCCGCTTGCCGAAGCCGGTCTTCTTGTCGAAGTCCTCCCGCATGTTGCGGTCCTTCGGCAGGCGGACTTTGATGCGGGCGTGCGTGCCGACCTTGCCGGCGGCGTAGGCCGTCTGCACTTCTTCGATCGAGGCGAAAACCATGCCGTCGCCCAAGGCTTCCGGCACGCTCATCGTCAGGTAGTAGCAACCCATGACGATGTCCTGCGACGGGCTGATAATCGGGGCGCCATTGGAGGGGCTGAAGATGTTATGCGTCGACATCATCAGCGTGTGGGCTTCGACCTGGGCCTCGATCGACAGCGGCAAGTGGACCGCCATCTGGTCCCCGTCGAAGTCGGCGTTGAAGCCCTTGCACACCAGCGGGTGGAGCTGGATGGCATTGCCCTCCACCAGCACCGGCTCGAACGCCTGGATGCCCATGCGGTGAAGCGTCGGGGCGCGATTGAGCAGCACGGGGTGATTGCGAATCACCTCTTCGAGGATATCCCAGACCTCGTCGTCCTTGCGCTCCAGCATCTTCTTGGCCGACTTGATCGTGTCGGCGTGGCCCAGCTCCTTCAGCCGGCGGATGATGAACGGCTGGTACAGCTCCAGCGCGATCTTCTTCGGCAGGCCGCACTGATGGAGCTTAAGCCGCGGACCGACGACGATCACCGAGCGGGCCGAGTAATCGACGCGCTTGCCGAGCAGGTTCTCGCGGAACCGGCCCTGCTTGCCCTTGATCATGTCGGTGAGCGACTTGAGCGGGCGATTCGAGCTGCCCAGCACCGGGCGCTTGCAGCGGTTGTTGTCGAACAGCGCGTCGACCGACTGCTGCAACATCCGCTTCTCGTTGCGGATGATGACCTCGGGGGCGTTCAGGTCAACCAGCTTCTTGAGCCGGTTGTTGCGGTTGATGATGCGGCGGTACAGATCGTTCAGGTCGCTCGTGGCGAAATTGCCGCTGTCCAAGAGCACCAACGGACGCAAATCCGGCGGGATGACCGGGATGACGTCCAGCACCATCCACTCAGGCTTGTTGTCGGAGTCGCGGATCGACTCGACCGTCTTCAGCCGGTTGATCAGGTCCTTCGCCTTCTGCTTCGAGCCGGTCTCGCGCAGCTCGACGCGCAGCTCCTCGCTGAGCTTCACCAGGTCGAGGTTCTGCAGCAGTTTGCGGATCGCCTCGGCGCCCATGTCGGCTTCGAAGGCGTTCTCGCCGTACTGCTCGCGGGCCTGGCGGTACTCTTCCTCGGTGAGCAATTGCTGCGGCTTGAGCGGCGTTTCCTTGGGATCGACGACCACGTAGTCCTGGAAGTAGATGACCTTCTCCAGGCTGGTCGTCTTCATGGCCAGCAGACTGCCCAGACGGCTGGGCATGGCCTTGAAGAACCAGATGTGGACGATCGGCGCGGCCAACTCGATGTGGCCCATCCGCTTGCGGCGCACGCGGCTGTGCGTGACCTTCACGCCGCAGCGGTCGCAGATCATCCCCTTGTACTTCATGCCGCGGTACTTGCCGCAGGCGCACTCCCAGTCCTTCTCCGGGCCGAAGATGCGCTCGCAGAACAGGCCGTCCTTTTCCGGACGGTAAGTACGGTAGTTGATGGTCTCCGGCTTCTTCACTTCGCCGAAGGACCAGCTGCGAATATCGTGGGGCCGAGCGAGGCTGATCTTCACCGAGCCGTAGTCGTTAACCCGATCGTAATTCGCGCCTTCAAGAATGCTCATATCGTTCCCCATAGGGATCATGGCCCGAGGGCCGTTGTTTATAGTTTCTTGGCGGGGCGGACTGGTCGCTTGAGCGACCAGTCCCTAGGGCGCCGATTTGTTAAAGGGCTCGCTTCTCGAGCTGCATGTTCAAGCCCAAGCCGCGGATTTCGTTGGTCAGCACGTCGAAGCTCGCCGGGGTGCCGGCCTGGAGGGTGTTCTCGCCCTTGACCATCGATTCGTAGATCTTGGTCCGGCCTTCGACGTCGTCGCTCTTCACGGTGAGCAGCTCCTGCAGGATGTACGCGGCGCCGTACGCTTCCAGCGCCCACACTTCCATCTCGCCGAACCGCTGACCGCCGAACCGCGCCTTGCCGCCCAGCGGCTGCTGGGTGATAAGCGAGTACGGGCCTGTCGAGCGAGCATGCACCTTGTCGTCCACCAGGTGGTGGAGCTTGAGCATGTAGATGTAACCGACGGTCGTCTCCTGCTCGAACGGCTCACCGGTGCGGCCGTCATTCAACCGCGCCTTACCATGCTTCGGCAGGCCCGCTTCGTCGAGACAGTCGTTGATCTGCTCTTCGGTGGCGCCATCGAACACCGGCGTCACCGCCCGGAAGCCGAGCTTCGCGCCGGCCCAGCCGAGGTGGGTTTCCAGAATCTGGCCCACGTTCATACGGCTTGGCACGCCCAGCGGATTGAGCATGATCTGCACCGGCGTGCCATCGGGCAGGAACGGCATATCCTCGATCGGCAGGATCTTGGAGATGACGCCCTTATTGCCGTGACGGCCGGCCATCTTGTCGCCCACGGAAATGACGCGTTTGGTCGCCACGTAGCACTTCACCATCTGCAACACGCCGCTGCGGAGCTCGTCGCCGCGCTTCATCGAGTTGAGCGTCCGGTCGCGGATGTCGATCGCTTCTTCGACGGCCGGCCACTGCTGCTTGTGAGCCTGCTGGACCGCCTTGCGCTTGTCATCGCTGCGAATATCGAGATTATCGACGCGGAACGTCACCGCCTGATCGGCGATGAACTGGGCCTCTTGATTGTGGACCAGCTCGTTGCCGTCTTCGTCGGTCAACTTCTTGCCGAGGATCTTCTCGATCTCGGCGGCGTACGCCTTGAACGCCTCGGCGATCTTCTCGTTGCCGCTCTTTTCCGCCTCCTTGAGCGACTTCTCGAACGCCTTACGCTCGTCTTCGCTGAGGCTCATCCGGCGGGAGAACTTCTGCGTGTCGATGACAATGCCTTCGACGCCCGAGGGGACTTCCAGCGAGTCGTTCTTCACGTCCTCGCCAGCGCGGCCGAAGATCGCGTGGAGCAGCTTTTCTTCCGGCGTCAGCTCGGTCTTCGACTTCGGCGAAACCTTGCCCACGAGGATGTCGCCCGGCTCGACATACGTGCCGATCTGAACGATGCCGTTCTCGTCGAGGTTCCGCAGGGCCTTCTCGCTGACGTTGGGGATGTCGCGCGTGAACTCCTCGCGGCCAAGCTTGGTCTCGCGGATTTCGACGTCGAACTCCTCGATGTGGATCGAGGTGTACGTATCGTTGTGGACCAGCTCCTCGCTGATGATGATCGCGTCCTCGAAGTTGTAGCCCTCGTACGACATGAACGCGACGAGCACGTTGCGGCCCAACGCCAGATCGCCGCGGAACGTCGCGGCGCCGTCGGCGATGACGTCCCCCTTCTCGACCTTGTCGCCAATCTTGACGATCGGCTTCTGGTTCTGGCAGGTCCGCTCGTTGAGGCCGACAAACTTGCGGAGCTCGTGCTTCTCCGGACCGATTTCGATGCGATTGGCGTCGACATAGGTCACAGTCCCCTTGTGGCCAGCTCGCAGCAACATGCCCGAGTGGCGCGCGACATCGCGCTCCAAACCGGTGCCGACCACCGGCGGCTCAGCCACCAGCAACGGCACCGCTTGCCGCTGCATATTCGAACCCATCAGCGCGCGGTTCGCGTCGTCGTGCTCCAGGAACGGAATCAGGCCGGCGGAGACGCCGATCATCTGGCTCGGAGCCACGTCGGTGTACTGAATCGTGTTGGTTGGCACGAGCACGAAGTCGCTGCGGTAGCGGGCGACAACCGTCTCGCCTTGAATCTCGTTGTTCTTTACCGGCACGTCGGCCGAGGCGACATAGGCGTCAGACTCCTCGTCAGCCCGCAGCCAGACGACCTCGTCGGTGAGCTTGCCGTTCTTCACCTTGCGGTACGGCGTCACCAGGAAGCCATAGTCGTCGACGGTCGAATACATCGCCAGGCTCGAGATCAGACCGATGTTCGTGCCTTCCGGCGTCTCAATCGGGCAGATGCGGCCGTAGTGCGAAATATGGACGTCGCGCACCTCGAAGCCGGCCCGCTTGCGATTCAAACCGCCCGGACCGAGGGCCGAGAGCCGCCGCTCGTGTGTGAGCATCGACAGCGGGTTCGTCTGGTCGACGACTTGCGACAGCTCGCCGCGGCCGAAGAAGTACTCGATCGCCGCCGAGATGCTCTTGGGATTGATCAGGCTCCGCGGCGTCATATCCGCGGCGTCCTTCAGGCTCATCCGCTCCTGCACGGTGCGGCGCAGCTTCAGGAAGCCCTTGCGAATCTCATCGGAAGCCAGCTCGTCGATCGTTCGCAGCCGGCGGTTGCCGAGGTGGTCGATGTCGTCGACGTAGGCCTCCTGATCGCCGGCCACCAGCATCAACAGATAGTTGATCGCCGCGACCAGATCCTCCGGCCGCAGAACCATCTCGTTTTCCGAGACGTTCAGGTCAAGCTTGCGATTCATACGGAAGCGACCGACGCGACCCAGACGATACCGATTGGCGTCGAAGAACTTCTCGTTGAACAGCGCGCGGGCCTTCTCCAATTGCGGCGGATTGCCGGGACGGAGCCGCTGGTAGATGCGCAGCAGCGCCTCTTCGTGGCTGGAGGTGTTATCGTCGGCCAGCGCGTTCAAGAGGTGCGGCGTCTTCGGCGAATCCATCACGTCGACCAGCTTGAGGCCGCTGGTGGCGATGATTTCGGCGACGTTCTTGGTAATCCGCTGACCCGACTCGATGATGATCTCGCCCGCGCGTTCGCTGCCTGCCGGGTAGACGACGTCATCGACCGCGACCTTGCCTTCGAGCTTGCCCGCGCTGCGGCCGTCGACGAGCTTCTGCCGCGTGACCGGATAGAAGCGGCGGAGAATGTCGGCGTCGGACCCCAGGTCCGGCGACATGGCCCGCAGCAGCGTCATCGCCGAGAACTTGCCGCTCTGGTCGATGCGGACCGTGACGCTGTCCTTCTTGGTGGTGTTCAGCTCGATCCAGCTGCCGCGCTCGGGGATCACGCGGCAGGAGTACATCCGCCGCTCGCCGGGATCCATTTCGGAAACGAAGTCGATGCCCGGCGACCGGTGAAGCTGCGAGACGACGACGCGCTCGGCGCCATTGATGATGAACTCGCCGCCGCCCAGCATGATCGGCAGGTCGCCGAGGTAGACCTCTTCCTCGACCGGCTGGTCCTTCACCAGGCGCAGCCATATGCGGAACGGCCGACCGTAGGTCAGCCGCAACTGGCGGCACTCGTCCATGGTGTACCGCGGCTTGCCGAGCTCGTACCGGAGGTACTCGAGCCGGATCGTCTTGTCGTAGCTCTCGATGGGGAAGATTTCCTGAAGGACCGCCTCAAGCCCTTCGCTCTTCCGCTTCGCGGTCGAGCCACCGTTGTACTGCAGGAATCTTTCGTAGCTTTCGGTCTGAATCTGCGTCAGGTCGGGGAGGTCGAAGGATTCGCGACCACTCCCGAAATTGCGAACGTCCTGGGTCACCAAACGCCGCTGAGCCGTGACTGCCATAGGGCTTGACTGCTCCGTTCTTACTGGGTGGGGATAGTCGGGGCAATCGCAGCACCTGTTGGACCGGTGCTCCGAAGCCCCAAGGGGGCGACAGTCAATAGCCAGGGGCGTGAGCCCCTGGAAACGGGCCGCCGAATCGGACCTAAGCCCCAACGGGGCGACAGTAGTTTGGCTTTCGCACTGCCGCCCCGTTGGGGCTTAGGATTTCCTTATGCAATCCTCACCAGGGGCTTACGCCCCTGGCTATTAACTGTCGCCGCGTTGCGGCTATCACTAAATCGCGCATGCCACTGCTGGCTGGTGCGAGCGGTGGCCGCAAGAACCGGACGCTAGCGCGTACCGGCTGATGT
>DASVCM010000600.1:0-4041 GCA_036381635.1 Lacipirellula sp. | reverse complement strand
GTGAACTGGACCGGCCGCGGTGCTTAGACGCCCGTGGACCTCTGTTGCCGCAAAGCCCGGCTGCTTGCTATCCTCCCGCCCCGCACGCGCGGCGCACCGGTGCGTGCGCACGCCGAATTGAAAAGGATTTCGACATGCTCGGTTCGCTCCGAAACGCCTTGATCACTGCTTGCATCTTCGGGAGCTCTCTTTCCTGGAGCGCCCCGGCTCATGCCAACGACGGCGAGGCCCATTGGATCTGGTCGCCGGCGCAGACGAAGAACGAGATCCCCGTCGGCGAGTGCTACTTCCGCAAGTCGTTCGACCTGGCCGGCGCGGCCGAAGGCGCCGAGGTGCAGATCACCGCGGACAACGAGTTCGAGCTGACGGTCAACGGCCAACCGGTGGCGACCGGCGTCGATTGGCGGAAGCTGCAGGTTCACGACATCGCCAAGCTGCTGCGGAAAGGACGCAATACGGTCGCGGTTCGCGTGCTGAACAAGGAAGTCGGCGCTGCGGGACTAGCGGCGCGCGTCATCATCAAGCAAGCCGGCGGCACTTACGAAGGCTTTTCGACTGACGAAACCTGGAGAACGAGCGTCCGTCAGTTTCAGGGCTGGACGATGCCGCAGTTCAACGACAACGACTGGGTCGCCGCGGCGAGCTACGGCCTGCTGGGCGAGGCGCTCCCCTGGGGCAACGAGATTGTCATCGACGGCGTCGGCGCGCGGTTCATCATCTCGAGCGACTTTGCGGTGGAGCGCACGATGCGCGACAGCGAGGTCGGCTCGCTGATTGCAATGACGTTTGACGCCAAAGGCAATATCATCGCCTCGCAAGAGGGGGGCCACCTGCTGCTGCTCACCGACAGCGACGACAACGGCATTCACGACAAGGTGACGACGTACTGCGACAAGATCACCAACGCTCAAGGATTGCTCGCCCTCGGCACGCGGTTGTTCGTCGTCGGCGACGGGCCCGAGGGAATGGCCCTCTATCGGCTGCGCGACTCGGATCGCAACAACGAAGCCGACGAGATCACCAAGCTGATCGCCTTCCGAGGCTCGAAGGGCGAGCATGGCGCCCACGCCGTTCGCCTCGGCCCTGACGGGTACCTGTACGTCGTCGTCGGCAACTTCACACGCGCCGATGGCACGCCGACGGTCCGCAGCCCCTATCGCAATTGGTACGAGGGCGATCTCATCCTGCCGAAGTTTGAAGACCCGGGGGGCCACGCCGTGGGCATCCCGGCGCCGGGCGGAACGATCTTCCGCACCGACGCCAATGGCAGTTTCGTCGAGATGGTCGCCGGCGGCTTGCGCAACGCCTACGACCTGGCCTTCAGTCCTGACGGCGAGCTGTTCACCTACGACGCCGACATGGAGTGGGACCGCGGCGCCCCGTGGTACCGGCCGACGCGCGTGAACCACATCATCGACGGCGCCGAGCTCGGCTGGCGGAGCGGCTGGTCGAAGTGGCCGGAGTATTACCTCGATAGCCTGCCGGCGGCGGTCGACGTCGGCGCCGGCTCGCCGACGGGCATCGAGTTCTACGACCACTACGCGTTCCCCGCGAAGTATCACGGCGCCCTGTTCGGCTGCGATTGGGCCACGGGGCGGATTCACGCGTTCACGTTCGAGCGCGTCGGCTCCAGCTACATCGGCCGCAACGAGGTGTTCCTCGAAGGCCGGCCGCTGAACGCCACGGACATTGCCGTCGGGCCGGACGGCAATCTGTACTTCTGCACGGGCGGCCGCGGCACCGACGGAGGCGTCTATCGCATTCGCTACACCGGCGACATTCCGCCGGAGCTAGGCGACATGGGCGAGGGAATCGAGCGGGCGCTGCGGCAGCCGCAGATCGAAGCCGACTGGGCCCGTGCGAAGGTTGCGGCGGTCAAGCAGGCGCTGGGCGCCCGTTGGGAGCCGGAGCTGCATGCGGTTGCAACCGACGCGCAACGGCCGGCGCGCGAGCGTACGCGTGCGCTGGATCTGTTGGTGTTCTTCGGTCCGCGGCCGGGACACGCCCTGCTGAAGACGCTCGCCGCCGACGCCGACCCGGCCGTCCGGGCGAAGGCGGCGCGGCTGATGTTTACGAGCGACGATCCGGCGACGCGGGAGGCGCTGGTGAAACTACTGAGCGATGAAGACGCGATGGTCCGCCGCTGTGCGTGCGAGTCGTTGGCTCGCCGCGGGCCGCTGCCGCCGGCCGAGGCTGTACTGCCGCTATTGGCCGACGAGCACCGGTTCACCGGCTTTGCCGCACGGCGGCTGCTGGAACAGATTCCCGTGGACACGTGGTCGCAGGCCGTGCTTGATGAGAGCCGGCCGCTGGTCTTCTGCCGCGGCGCCATCAGCCTGTTGGCCATCGCGCAGAACGCACAGACTTCGCATGCCGTGCTGGAGCGCTGCCAGACCATGCTGCAATCGGTCACCGACATGGACGAGCGGCTTCACCTGCTGCGCGTGGCTGAGCTCGCACTTTACCACGGCAAGCTAACCGCTGCCGACGTGCCGTCTCTGGCGCCGCAGCTTCTGGCGATGTATCCGACCGACGATGAACTTGGTAATCGCGAGCTCGTGCGGCTGCTGGCCTTCCTGCAGGCGCCGGGCGCGGCCGATAAGTTCGCGGCCGAATTGGCGAAGGCCGAGACGCCGCTGCAGGAGAAGCTGCACATCGCCGCGCACGCTTCGCGGCTGGAGGCCGGCTGGACGGCGCCGGCGAAGATGACGCTGCTGCAGTTCTACGAGGAAGCCCGCGGCATCAAAGCCGGCTACAGCGTCGATAAGTACGTCGAGGAATTTACGCGCGAGTTTCTCAAGAAGCTGAATCTTGAAGAGCGCCGCCATTTGCTGGCCGGCGGCGAGAAGTGGCCGGCGTCGGCGCTGTCGACGCTCGCCAGTCTGCCGGCCGACCCGGGCGCCGAAATCCTCGCGACGGTTCGCGAGCTCGACAAGAAAGTCGGGCCGCAGTGCGCGACCAGCGATTTGTATCGGCGGCTGCGGGTGGGCATCCTCGCGGTGCTTGGCGCCGCGGACGAGCCGGCTTCGCAGGAACACCTGCGCAACATCTATCGAGATGAGCCGGACTACCGCGACCCCGTGGCGATGAGTCTCGCGCAACACCCCGACGGCGAGAATTGGCGGTATCTCGTCGACGCCCTCCGCACGGCCGAGGGGGCGGCGGCGCAGGAGATCCTCGTCGCGCTCGCCAAGGTTAATCAGCGGCCGAGCGAAGAAGAGGCTTACCGCAACGTCATCCTGCTGGGCTTGAAGCTCGGCGAGAACGGCGGCGCGGCCGCGGTCAATTTGCTCAATCACTGGAACGGCGGCGCCGCGCCCAATAGCCGCGACCAAACCTGGTCGCCGGAGAACGACCGGGCGGCAGGCAACTCTCTCCGCGGCTCGATCCACGCCGGGGCTTCCGACCTCGCCGCGTGGCAGCGGTGGTTCGCTGAGAAGTATCCCAACTCGCCGCCGGCCGAACTGCCGGCCGACGCCGGTCGCGACAAGTGGAGCTACGACGAGCTGCTCACGTTCATCAGCAGCGACGCCGGCAAGGGCGGCAACGCCGCCCGCGGCGCCGAGGTATTCGTTCGCGCTCAGTGCGCCGCGTGCCATCGCGTCGGCAGTCGCGGCGAGACCGTCGGACCGGATCTATCGGCGGTCGCCCGCCGGTTCCAGCGGAAGGAGATTCTTGAGTCGATCGTCTATCCGTCGCACGTCATCTCCGATCAGTACGCCACCCGGATCGTCATGGCCGGCGGCAAGAGCTACGCAGGCTTGGTCACGGAGCACGCCCGCGGCGTGACGATTCTCACCAGCACCGGGCAGAAGGTGGAGCTATCGAGCGACGAGATCGAGGACATCCAGCCGAGCAGCACCTCCGCGATGCCCGCGGGCCTGCTGAACACGCTCAGCCTGGAACAAGTCGCCGATCTGTTCGCCTACCTGAGCGGCGAGTCGGCGAACGTCGCCCAGCGGCCTGCGGCCACGCGGTGACGCCGGTTGATCGAATATCGGCATCATGGCGCAAGCGGGAGGGCGAGGCTCCTGCCGAGCC
>DASVCM010000599.1:0-5681 GCA_036381635.1 Lacipirellula sp. | reverse complement strand
TGCAGCAGGCCAAAGAATCGGACGCCCTACCCAGTCGCTTCCGCGTGAACGCCCTGCCGGAGCCGGGCCGGGAGTATGAGCGCGAAGAACGCAGCGCCGATGACGACTCCAAGCTGGCCTCGGCAGAATGACGAACGACTGCGAGAAAAAATGACCAAATGACGAATGACGAATGACGAATGTCGGAACCCGAGGGTGACGACGCATTGAGCTTCTCATTCGTCATCCGTTCATTCGCCATTCGTCATTCACCACTATGCTTTCCGCCCTCGAACTCAATGGCTTCAAGAGCTTCGCGGATCGCACGCGATTTGAGTTTCCGGCGGGCATCACCGTAGTCGTCGGTCCGAACGGCTCCGGCAAGTCGAACGTCGTTGACGCCGTCAAGTGGGTCCTCGGCTCTCAGAGCGTAAAAGCGCTCCGCGGCAAGGAGATGACCGACGTCATCTTCAGCGGCTCGCGCACTCGCCGGCAGGCGAACGCTGCAGAAGTCTCGCTGATCTTCGACAACACGGCCGGCATCTTCGACCACGACGCCGCCGAGATTCAGATCACGCGCCGCGTCTACCGCAGCGGCGAGGGCGAGTATCTCATCAACCGCCAGCCCTGTCGGCTGCGCGACCTTCGCGACCTGCTCGCCAGCGTCGGCATGGCCGCCGGCGCGTACAGCATCATCGAGCAGGGCAAAGTCGATGCAGTGTTGCAGGCCTCGCCGAAAGAGCGACGCTTGCTCTTTGAAGAAGCCGCAGGCATCAGCCGGTTTCGCATCAAGCGAGAGGAAGCGGCCCGGCGATTGGAGAAGGTGCAGCAAAACCTGCTGCGGTTGGCCGACATCGTCGAGGAACTGGAATCCCGGCTTCGCAGCGTACGCCTGCAGGCAGGCAAAGCACAAAAGTACGCCGAACTTTCGAAGCGGCTGGAGCTGTTGCGCACGCATGTCGGCCTGGAGGATTGGCGGCGCAGCACGGATCGCATCGATGGTCTGCGGACGACCATCGCGTCGCACGGCGCCGAAGTGAACGACTTCGAGCGGACGCTGGCCGAGTCCGACGCCCAGGTGGCCGCCATCGACAAGACGTCCGAGGATCTGCAGAAGGGCTTTCGCGACCTCGCGGCAACCGATTCGACCGTTCGCGAACGGCTCGCCCAATGTGAGTCGACGCGGAGCAGCCACCTGGCTCGCATCGACGAGCTTGAGCAGGAGATCCAACGGCTCGCCCACCAGCTGCTGCTGCTCACCACGCGAGCCGGCGATTCGCAGCAGCTCGCCGCCGAGACTGCCGCCGAATTGGCATCCTCCCAGGCGCTCCACGATCAGAGTGAGCAGCAACTCGCCACGCAGCAGGAATACCTCGCCGCTGCAGAAGGCGCCTACGCGGCAGCTTGCCAAACGCTTGTAGCAGCCCGCACGAACCTAGAGCAGGGCGAGCGCGAGCTTTCCCAGTCGTGCAGCGAAGAGCAGCTTCTGGTCGCTCGTCTACAGGCAGCGGAAGACGCACTGGGCCGCGTCGACGAGGAAACAGCGCCGCTTGCGACCACGCGCCAGCGGTACGTCGCCGAACTGAAAAAGGCATCGACATCCTTAGCAGAACTCACAACGGATGTTGAGCGCGCAGCTAAGCAGCTCAAGGCCGCACAGAACAAGCTGGCAAGTGATCGCAGTGCGCTTGCCGCGTTGCAAAAACAGCGCGCAGAACTCAACGGTCGTCTCACCGGCGCTCGCGAGCGAACAGTCGTTCTGGAAGAACTTGAGCGACGGCTCGACGGCCTTACCTCCGGCGCCAAGGAGATCCTGCGCCGGGTGCGTGAACAACCTGACGGCCCTTTCCGCAGCATCCTCGGCGTCGTGGCCGACTTACTGCACGTCGACGCCGACTCGGCGCCATTGGTCGAGATCGCCCTCGGCGAACGTGCCAACTATCTCGTCGTTACCGACACCCGCTCCCTAGCGCCCGCTCTGGCGGCCGATCCGCAAAGCTGGCCCGGCCGCACCAGCTTTTTGCGCCTCGACGTACCGACCCCGGCCAGCGCCGTCGATCGCATCGATCTGTCGGCTGAGCCTGGCGTCATGGGCCGGGCGGACACGTTCGTCGAGGTGGGCAATAATCTCGCACCGATGGTCCGCCGGCTGCTTGGCCGGCACTGGCTCGTCGATACGCTGGCGACGGCCATTCGCCTGGCGAATGGCCCCGGCCGCGGCTTGAACTTTGTTACGGCCGCCGGCGAGGCCGTGCTGGCCGACGGTACGCTGACGGTTGGACCCCGGCAGAATATCGCCGGCCTTCTCTCGCGACGTAGCGAACTGCGAGCGCTCCGCGAGCAGATCGACCAGATGAAGCGAGCGGCCGTCGACATCGAGCGCGAGTGCGAAAAGCACGAAGAGCGGATCGCTCAGGGCGAGTCCTCTACCAGCGAATTGGCCGCCAATCACGCCGCCGCGATCCAGGCGCATGGCGAGATGCGGCTTCAGGCGCGTTCGCTCAATGATAAGGTTGAGCAAGTCGACGCCCGTCTGGCCAGCTTTACAGAGGCTCGCGCCGCGGCCGCGCAGCAGCTCGAGGCGCTCGCTGCGGCGCGCGAGCAATTGCAAACTCGCAACAGACTCCTTCGGCAGCAGGCTGAAGCGTCGACCGCGGAGATCGAAGCTGCCCAGCAGCAGCAGGCGCTATGGGAAACCCGCCTTGCCGACCTGCGAAAAGTTGTAACGGACCAGCGCGTTCAGCTCGCCCGCACCGAGCAACGGGTCGATGGACTCAAGCGGCAGATGGAGCAACTTCAGCGCGACCGCCAGGAACGCGACTCGCTCCTTGAGGAAACCCGCGCGCGGGCGGCGGACTGCCGGGCGCAGAAGGATCGACTCCAGCAATCAGTTCTCGAACTCGCCGGCCAATGCGCCGAGTTATTTACGAAGAAAGACCAACTGGCCGAGCAACTGCTGGAGCTGGAGCAGGGTAGGGCGGTCCACCAGGCCAATCGTGCCGCCGCGGTCCAGGCAGCGGATCTCGCCCGCGAGCAAGTGCTTTCGCGCCAGCGCCGCCTGCAAGGCGTTCAGCTCGAACTCCAGCAACTCGAGCAGCAACGCGCCGTGCTGGCCGACCGAATCCGCGAGGACTATGGCGTTGACCTGGCAGTACGAGCGGCCGAATCGACCAAACCGCTCAGCTTCGAAGAACTCGGCGTCGCCGATCGCGAAGCCCTAGAAGCGGAAATCCGCGATCTCAAGGGCCGCCTGCAATCTACGGGGCCTGCCAATCTGGAAGCCCTCGAAGAGCTCGAAACGCTGGAATCCCGCTACAACGCCCTTTCAGCCCAATACAACGACCTGCAGATGGCCCGCGAGCGGCTGGAACAAATTGTCCAGCAGATCAATGCCGAGAGCCGGCAGTTGTTTGTCGATGCTATCGCCACGGTTCGCCAGCACTTCCAGGACATCTTCAGCGGTTTGTTTGCCGGCGGCGAGGCCGACATCATCATCGAGGAAGACGCCAGCGGCGATGTCCTGGAAAGCGGCGTCTCCATTGTTGCCCGCCCCCCGGGCAAGCAGCCGCGGAGCATCTCTTTACTCTCCGGCGGCGAGCGGACGCTAACCTGCGTGGCGCTGCTGCTAGCGATCTTCCGCAGCCGCCCCAGCCCCTTCTGCGTGCTGGACGAAGTGGACGCCGCCCTGGACGAGGCGAACATCGACCGCTTCGTCGAGGTCCTCAAGCAATTCATGCAGTCCACTCAGTTCATCGTCATCACGCACTCCAAACGAACCATGACCTGTTCCGACACGTTGTACGGGGTAACAATGCAAGAGTCGGGCGTGTCGAAGCGCGTGTCGGTGCGGTTCGAAGATGTAAGTGAAGACGGCCACATCAAACCGGCGGCTTTGAAGGCGGCGTAAACGGTCGGCCACGGAACAGAGTTTCTCATCATTTAGCCGCGGGGCTTGTCCCGCGGTCGCAGCGTCGCCGCCGCGGCTAAATGGGTCTCGCGATCGATACAACCGTACTATACGGCAGAATCCGTCGCCGCGCCCGTGATTGGAACGCACGGATCAATCGTCGAGAGCGTTGCAACGGTTGAAAGTTTCTAAAGTCGGCCCCCCCGGCGATTCGAAACTAAGTATCGGACGGAGGTTCTATCCGCGCCGCGTGCCCTGCAAAGGGTTACCGCCGACGCGTTAGGACGCCGACCAAGGGGGGAGCCTGCCTGACTGCAATGCGTTTAGTGCCGCGATGCGCTCGTGATTGGAGAGCGCTCGTGGGCCGTCTGCATGCTCTCCCTTTGCGCCAGCCGTCCCAAGGTTGCCACGCGAAGCCTACGGCTGCGCTAGGCGCGTCGAGGAGGAAGCGATTGTAGCAATTGGCGCCAGGACTAAGGTCACTGCCCAATTTAGCGACTTTCGCCAATCTCCGAGTGCTTGCATTGCCGATGAGCGTACATGTAAGGCGAGGATCAGAAGGACCTGACCCGAAGCTAGCATGCCATTTTAGATTCCGTGCCCCGACCCGGGCATTTTGCAACGCGCTTACCGACCCAACCAACGGCGGAAAGGGAGTTCATCCGCCTAGGTGCGCGAAGCAATTGTCAGGGGCCGCCACAGGCCGACGCGTTCTAGTGGAGAACGCGCGACCGCGACAGAGCGTTAACGCAAGTCATTTTTGGAGTACCCGTGATGAAGGTCTTTACTACTGGTCAGGTCGCGAAGATCTGTAAGGTGGCCCCGCGCACGGTCAGCAAGTGGTTCGATTCAGGCCGACTCAAGGGCTACCGCATCCCCGGCTCCCAGGACCGGCGGATCCCCCGCGAGTACCTGATCCGCTTCCTCAAGGAGCACGGCATGCCGCTGGGCGACCTTGAAGACGAAGCGATGGCCAAGGTGCTGATCGTCGCCCAGGACCACGTGCTGATTGAAAACCTCAAGCGCGAGTTGCCGCTGGAGAAGTCGTTCCGCACTCAAACCGCCGCCAGCGGCTTCGAAGCCGGCATCCAGGCCGAGAGCTTCCACCCCGATTGCATCGTGGTCGATTTCTCGATCGGTCAGCTCGAAGCCCTGCAGATTTGCCAGAATCTGCGTCGCTCGCCTGACTTCGCCGAGACGATCCTGATCGCCCTGCTCCCGGACGACGGCTCCAATGCGAGCTTCGACCGCTCCAGCATCAACGAGACGTTCAAGAAGCCGTTCGACGCCGCCCTGCTGGCCGAACGCCTCCGGACGCTCGTCGGCGCCAAGAAAGAGCTGGTCTAAACCACGGCGGGCTCGGCGACTTGATTGAGGAGCCTCGCCGGCTCCGAGCGAATAACCCGTGACGCTCTGATGACTTGCTCGCGGAATCGATAATTAAAGGGGCTGTTGAAAGATTCAACTGACGGCTCGGCAGCGAGATCTCCCGTCTCCTGCCGAGCGCCTCCCCGACTCAAGGCCTCGTCAACCAAAGTTGGCGGGGCCTTTTTTTGTGTAGATAGCCCGGCCATCCTGGCCGGCAGTGTAGTCATCTCGCTCCGCGAGATGATCGCCCCTCGCTCGCGCAAGAGACCTACCGTGAGGGCGCCGAGCCAGAATGGCTCCCCTAGATAGAAACTGCACAAATCCCAACTTTTCGATGCAATCCCTCGAAACGTTTTAGCCGATACCCGATAGGACGACGGTCCTCTGCGGAGGCGTCGGGCGCGCATTCATGCGAGGGGGAAGAGCT
>DASVCM010000598.1:0-3342 GCA_036381635.1 Lacipirellula sp. | reverse complement strand
GCAATCGAAAGGCGGCGCCGCGCAACGGCAAAACTTCGGCAACCAGAGCGGCGCCGGACAGGCCGGCAGCGCAACGCTCGACGACGTGAAAGGCGCCGCTCGCCAAACCGGCGAGCAACTGAAAGACTCCGCCCAATCCGCGGCCGACGCGCTGCGCGAGCAAGGCGAAGGCTTCTTCCAGGAACAAAAAGGCAAAGCGGCCGGCGAGCTGACGACGCTCAGCTCGGCCATCCGCGGCGCCGCCGACCGGCTCCGCAGCGACGACGAGAGCCACGCTGCCCGCTACGCCGAGATGGCGGCCGACAAGCTCGATGGCGCCGCTCGCTTCCTCGGCGAGCAGGACCTCGGCTCGCTCGCCCGCGAAGTCGAACGGGCCGCACGCCGTCGCCCCGAGCTGTTCCTCGGCGGCATGTTCCTGGTGGGCCTGGGAATTTCACGATTCCTGAAGGCCTCGCGCAACGAACCGGATCACAACCGTCAGTTTCAAACCCAAGGCTCGCCCTAGCATGAAATCCCCCGGCTCCGCCGGGGGACAGCCGACAAAAAAGTAAGCCAAGAGGAAACGGTTGATACCGTCCCCCGGCAGAGCCGGGGGCTTTCGATACACAACACAAATCTCAGTCGAAGGAGTCAATAATCATGGTCCAAACAACCGAACAAGGGCGCGCGACGCACGCCACCGCCTCCACGGCGGCGGACGGCTATCGTCGCCATGAATATCGTTCACTCACCGATCTGGTCCGCGAGCTGCGCGACGAGACGACTGACTTGGTCCGCAGCGAGGTGAAGCTCGCCAAGATTGAAATCAGCGAGAAGGTCTCCCGCGTGGGGCGCAATAGCATCTACACGATGATTGGCGGCGCCATCGCCCAGTCGGCGCTGGTGCTGCTGATGTTCGCCGCCGCCGCGGGCGCCTACGTGGCGCTGGTCGAGTTTGCCGACATGTCGCGCGAGATGGCCGGCTGGGTCGGCCCGCTGGCCGTCGGCCTGTTGGGCGCGATCATCGGCTACATCTTCATCCACAAGGGCATTCACGCCATCAGCAATGAAAGCCTCGTTCCTGAGAAGACGGTCGATTCACTTCGCCAGGACCGGGATTGGGCGGAAAGGAAGGTGCAATAATGGCCGCCTCGAGAATCAACAGCATCGAACGGAGCCACTCCAACGGCCGCTCGAACGGCCATCAGCAGAGCTCCGAAGAGGTCTATCAGGAAATCAGTCGCATCCGCGATGACATGGATCATACGCTGGATGAAATTGGCGATTACCTCCATCCCAAGCACCTGCTCGACTACGTTGTCGACGCCATCCGATCCGGCTCGCCAGGAAGTTCGAAAGAGACGGTCCGCGAGTACGCCAACCAGGGCCTTAGCGCCCTGAAGCGACATCCCGGCCCGGCGCTGCTCGCGGGCGGCGCCGTGCTCTGGTACCTCATGGACCAGAACCGCGGGGAGGACGAGCTGAATGTCCGCCGAACGCGCCGCGTGATGCCGCTGTCGGCGACCTACGGCGCGTGGGAAGAAGGATACGATTGGTCGACCGCGCCTGAGGACGAGCAGACCTGGTCGCAGAAAGCCAAACAGGCGCTCGATCAGGTCCGCACGGTCGTCGCCGACAAGACGATGGCCGCCAAGGACAAGGTCAAGCATGTCGCCAAGCACATGGTCGGGGTCTCGGGCAAGACCCGCGAGCAGCTTCACGCTCAGTGGGCCAATTTGCGCCCGCACTCCGGCTCGTTTGTCGACGCCCGTACCGGCGAGCCGTACGACGACAGCTATGGCGACACGGCCTGGAGCCAGGCGGAAGCGTGCGCCTGCCTCTGCGATGAGAATGCCGACGACTCGTCCTGGAGCGGCAAAGCTCAGGACACGGTCAATTCGATGAGCGAGTCGCTCAAGAACACCGGCGCCAGCGTAAAGGAGCAGTTCCGCAGCCTTGGCGGCCACCTGTCCGGCCTGGCGTCCAGCGGCAAAAGTCGCATGGGCAACATGATGTCGGCCGGCCGCGAGCGCGCGGGCCGCATGGCCTCGGGAGCTGGTGAAAGCATGTCGCGCGGCTGGGAGTCCGCATCGAGCGGGCTCCACTCGGCCGCCGATAGCGCCCGCCACGGCATGAGCCGCGTCGGCAGCTCGGTGAGCCAGGGCGTCCGGCAGGGGAGCGACCAGTTCCGGCGGACGATCCAGGAGCAACCGCTGGCCGTCGGCGCCGCCTGCCTCGGACTTGGCCTGCTCGCGGGACTACTCGCCCCGATGACTCGCCGCGAGAACGAGCTGATGGGCGAGACATCCGACCAGCTCAAGGACCAGGTGAAGGACAAGGCCCGCGAGGTTGGCCAGGAAGCGGTCGAGCGCGGCAAGCACGTCGCCGCCGCTGCTACCACCGCTGTAAAGAAGGAGGCCGATCGCCAAGGTCTGACCGCCGAGAACCTGGCTCAAACCGCCAAACAAGGCGCCGGCTCCGGCGACATGGCCAGCCAACTCTCGGCGAGCAAGAAAGAATCCGGACCGTCCGGCCAGGGCGCTTCGTGCCGGAACACCTGAAGAAAAAACTGCACTTCGCAGTTGATCGAAAACGCCTGCGAGCCTCCAAAGCTCGCAGGCGTCTTTCTCTGATTTAACTTTGCCGCGACCTGCAATTACGCCGAAGGCGTTAAATCTTTCAGCCCAGGGTTGGTCGCGGCAGCGGCCTACCCTGGGTATCCAGGCCGAATGGGGCCGACAACCCTGAAAGGGTTGCATCAGATTCAACCCTTTCAGGGTTGCGATTCATTCATCATCGCTAGCCCAGGGTACGGTCGCTGCGGCGACCGAACCCTGGGCTGAATGATGAAACCGCTTCGCGGTAATTCGTCACGCCGTTTAACGCTGCATTACACCATCGGCTCCGGCTGCACGTCGCGGTGCGACTTCGCTTGCGAAGCCCGCAACATCCGGAAGCCGACGTCGGTGCGAATGAATCCGTACAGGCATAGCAGGATGAACGCCAGCACGCCGATCACCAGCGGCTTTGAATAATCGATGCCCATGAACACGCCCCCCTCGCCGACGTCCGGCGCCTCGGTCGGCTCCAGCGGCAAGGTATAGCGGTTCGCCAGGGCGTTGATGTGGACCACGTGGATCACCGGCACGCCGTTGTTGGCGAACCGCGGCATCACGCCGTCGATCTCGGCCACGTGGCGCGGCGGGCGCTCGTTGACGCCCGGGTGGAACATCAGCTTGCCCACGTTCCGGCCGACCGACACCGTGCCGCCGCCCACGTTGACATAGGCCTTAATCGGCTGCCCCTCCGCCGCGTCTTTGTACAGCTCCATCCGCTCATTCACGTTCTCGGCAAAGTCGAGTT
>DASVCM010000597.1:0-5172 GCA_036381635.1 Lacipirellula sp. | reverse complement strand
CGCGCTTGAGGCGCTCAAGATCGTGGCACGGCGGCGGCTGGCAGCCGGGCTGCGCTCGTCCTCGAGGTCATGGGCCAATGCTGTGGCTAGTGTGGGGCCGCATGCGGGTCGGATGCGTGAGCAGCTATACGTCCAGTCGATCACCGTAGTTGCAGATGATCTTTGGGATGCCTTCGTCGGCGCTGGCGTGTGGCCAACGTGTGGCCATGTGCGGCGTGACGGGCGTGAACACCGCTGCGCATACCCACCCGTACCCCTGCGCTCACCTGATCACCGCTGAGAAACCGCTGGCAGGTAGCCTGTACGTGGATGCCCCCGTAGCTCAGGGGATAGAGCAGCGGTTTCCTAAACCGCGTGTCGCAGGTTCGAATCCTGCCGGGGGCGCTTGAATTACGTCGATATGGCGCCGAACTCCACCGGATTAGCGCACGCCTGCTCATTTTGCCAGAGTCCGCCAAAGGGACTGACGTCAGGCGACTCAGCTCGCCGGCTCACCCGTTCGATACGGTCAGTTGCGGATAAAACTTCGCTCACTGCCCGCATCGCGGCTATCTCATAACGGCATAAGCTGCAGATCGGCGCCAACCTCATCGACCAACCCGCAGTCGATTGCCGGGTCGTCGGCTTCCAGGCCTTCGATGCGGCCCTTGATGGCGACCATTTCGTCGAAGCAGCGCTCAAACGCCCGGATGACGTCCGGGTCGAACTGAGTTCCGACGCCGGCGGCCACTTGCCGCCGGGCGTCTTCCGCTGACATCGCGCCTTTATACACGCGTCGCGAGGTGAGCGCGTCGAACACGTCGGCCACCGAGACGATTCGCGCTGGGAGCGGAATGTTGTCGCCCGACAGCCCGTCGGGGTAGCCGGCCCCGTCGAAACGCTCATGGTGGCTGCGGGCGATCGACGCGGCCATGCGCAGAAAACCTGAATCGCCGTCCAAGGTGGCAGCGCCGTCCAGCGTCTCCGCGCCGATCAGCGTATGCCGCTTCATCACCTCGAATTCTTCGCTGGTAAGCTTGCCGGGCTTCAGCAAGATAGCGTCCGGGGTGGCGACCTTTCCGATATCGTGGAGAACCGTGGCGCGATAGAAGTCGCGCAGGAACCGTGGCGTAATGATCGCCCGATACTTGCTGGTCTGACCCATCGTTTTCGCCAGAAGCTGCGCATACTCGCGCATGCGGGCGATATGGTCGCCGGTTTCCGAATCCCGCGTTTCGGCGAGTTTGGCCAAGGCAAACACGGTCGCGTCGCGAGCCGCGGTGATGGTTGCCGTCCGCTGGGCAACCTGGGCCGCCAGTTCGTTCTCGCGAACCTCGGCCTGCCGCGCGAGATGCCACTTCTTACTCAAAGCAATGCAGGCCAGGCGTATCTCGTCGGGATCGAACGGCTTCTTGATGATCAGCAGGCGATCCGTTTCGCCAAAGCGCTCGACGAACTCGTGCATCGAGCGGTCGGAATAGGCGGTGCACAGCACGACCTGCACGCGCTCGTCCGCTTCCCAAAGATGCTGGACCGTCTCCAAGCCGTCCCAGCCCGGCGGCATTCGCATGTCGACGAACGCGACTGCATAGGGCCGTCCATTGTGGGCGGCTTCGGCGGCCTTAAGGACGGCCTCTTGCCCCTGAAACGCTGAGTCAATCTGGAAGCCGAGATACGGTTTGGGCTGCAGCTCCGCCGTGCCGAACAGAACTTGCTCGGCATCAAGCAATTGTTGGGCAGGAGTCTCGCGGGCCGTCAGGATGGCGCGAAAATCTTCATGGATCGAGCGATTGTCGTCGACCACCAGCACGTTGCGATTGGCGTCAGTCATGGGCGGGTTTCGGTCGGCGCGGCTCGCGGCCGATAAACTTGCGTAGGCAATTGCGGAATACAACTCCCTGGCGCCACGCGGCCGCTGGGAAATGCCCTGAAAACTATAGCTTCGGTCAGGCGCTTCGGCCGCGCTGTGCCCAGCGATACAGAATGCGACTTACCGAAGCGGCCTTTGGGTTCTCCGCCGGACGGCGGCCGCTAGGTCGCCAGCGCCGGTTCTGCCGAAGCGCCGACAAACTCGATCCGATCACGGCCGGCGCTCTTCGCCGCGTACAGAGCGGCGTCGGCGGCGGCGATGACTGACGCCGCGTCCGCTAGGTCGCCGGGTTTGATGTGCGAGACGCCCACGCTGGCCGTAAACTGTACGACGACGTCGCCGGCGGCGACTTCGACGCGACTCAGCGCCTGCCGCAGGCGCTGGCCGTGGCTGACCGTGTTGATCTCATCGCACCCGGGCAGGACGATGAGGAATTCCTCGCCGCCGAATCGGCCGACGGCATCATAAGGACGCACCGCCTCCCGCATCGCCTCGGCGGCCTGCTTCAACACCTCGTCGCCGACGAGATGGCCGTAGGTGTCGTTAATCTTCTTGAAGAAATCGAGATCGACCAGCAGCACGCCAACGGACGTCTCCTGCCGTTCGGAGCGGTGTAGTTCTTTTTCAAGCAACTCGATGATTGCGTTGTGATTCCATAGGCCCGTCAGCGGATCGCGCGAGGCCATATCGCGCAGCGTTTCGCGAGCGGCCGTGAGCTGCTGGAGAAGGTGAATAATGCGCTTGCCGTTGCGCAAGCGAACTCGCAACTCCTGCGGCTCGAACGGCTTGGTCACATAATCGTCGGCGCCGGCTTCGAGTCCTTCGATCACGTCATCCTTGGCCTGGTTGGCCGTGAGCAGCAGCACATAGGTGTAGGCGTCGGCCGCCTTCTGCCGAAGCTGGCGGCAGAGCTGGATGCCGTCGGCGCCCGGCATCTGCCAGTCGAGCACGACCAGCCGAGGGGCCTCCGGCTCTTGAAGGATTTGCGCCGCGGCCAAGCCGTCGCAAGCGGCGACGACCTCGTATCCCCATCGCCGCAGGGAACCTTCGAGGAGACGCCGCGTCACGGCGTCGTCATCGGCGACTAGCACTTTCATGGTCGCTCCTCCTGGCCGGCGACGACGACCGCACTCTGCTGCTGGCTCCCGTACGTCATCGATTCGGCGATCCGCCCGCGGAGACGGTTCAAGGCGACGTCGAGCGCCAACACGGCGTCGGCCACGCTGGTTAAATCCGCGGCCTTGCCCAGCATTTCCAACTCCAGCGCCGCTGCCGTCGACTGCGGGGCGCAAATACTGCTGAGCATCCCCTTGAGCGTGTGAGCGGCCCGGGCGACTCCGCCGGGGTCCCCGAGGCGCACCGCCGTCTGAATTTCTCCCATCAGCGCCGGCAAAGTTTCCAGGCACAACGCGATCATCTCGTTGAGTAAATCCATGTCGCCTTCAACGCGGCGATGCAGCGCTTCGGCGTCGAGAACTACGGCTCCGGAATTGCCGACCGACGCGTCCGTCGTCCGCGACTCGATGGTCGCGTGATCGGATCGCTGAACTTGCCCGCGCTCTTCCGCCGGCGGTTCGCCTGGCAGCTCGTCCGCGTGTTCGGCTACAGGTCGGCTCCACCGAGAGATAACCTGAAGCAAAACGCTCGGATCGATCGGCTTGGAGACATAATCGTCCATCCCCGCCGCAAGACAGCGCTCGCGATCACCCTTCATCGCATGGGCCGTCATGGCGATAATCGGCAGGCGAACCTCCGAGGACGCTTCCGTACGGCGGAGGGCGGCCGTGGCTTCCAGGCCGTCCATCTCGGGCATCTGCACGTCCATCAGCACCATGTCGAACGGCTGCTGACGGAGCGCCTCGAGCGCCTCCTGGCCGTTGTTGACGGTATAAATGGCGTGGCCGCGCTTGCGGAGAATGCCAGCGGCGACTCGTTGGTTCACGACGTTGTCCTCGGCCAACAGAATCCGTAGCGGTCGCGTTGGCGCCGTGGCGTCGGTCGCCTGGCTCGTTGCCGGAGTCGTACAAGAGCCTGCGAATCCGAGCGCCGCCAGCACGGCCTTGTTCAACTCGGCCGCGGTTAGTGGTTTGCGAAGATAGCCGCGGATGCCGAGTTCCCGGCAGCGGGCCGCATCGTGGTCGTTGTCGGACGACGAGAGCATCATGATCGTCGACTCGGCGAATCGACGGTCGTTGCGGCACTTCTCCGCGACGGCAAAACCGTCTATCTCCGGCATCAGGGCGTCCAGCAGCACAAGCTGAAAATAGTCGTCCGACTCCGCGGCGGCCTGCAGCGCATCGAGCGCCGCCGCTCCGCCGTCCACGCACGAGGGACGCATGCCCCAGTCGCTTACGATCTCTTCCAGGATCAACCGGTTCGTGGCATTATCGTCGACGATCAGGACCCGCACGCCGCGAAGATCGACCTCGCACGCCGCCGGCTGGGGAATCGCCTCGCGGTTCAAGGCGAACTTCGCGGTGAAGCGAAACGTGCTGCCCGAGCCCGGCTCGCTTTCGACGGAGATTTCGCCCCCCATCATGGAAGCCAGCCGCGCCGAGATCGCCAGGCCGAGCCCCGTACCGCCGAAGCGGCGCGTCGAGGAACCGTCCGCTTGTGTGAATGAGTCAAAGACCATTCGCTGCAAGTGCGCGGGGATGCCGACGCCCGTATCGCGCACCGAAAACTCTAAGGCGACCTGCTCGTCGCTTGTCGCGCTAGCGCCCACGCTGAGGGCGACCTCGCCTTGATCGGTAAACTTGATGGCGTTGCCAATCAGGTTGACCAGCACCTGGCGGACGCGCAGGGCGTCGCCCAACAGGCCGTCGGGCGTGTCCGGCGCCACGTGGCACAGCAGCTCAAGCCCTTTCTCATGCGCGCGGAGGCTGAGGCACTTTACGATGTCGCCGACCACGCTTTGCAAGCTGAAAGGCGAGCACTCGAGTTCAAGCTTTCCCGCTTCGATCTTTGAGAAGTCGAGAATGTCATTCAGGAGTTCCAGCAGCGACTGCGCGGAAGTTTGCACCAGCCGCAGGTGCTCGCGCTGCTCGTCCGTCAGCGTCGTATCGAGCGTGAGTCCCGTCATGCCGATGATGGCATTCATCGGCGTGCGAATCTCATGCGACATGTTCGCCAGGAATTGGCCCTTGGCCCGACTTGCTTCTTCGGCCCGTTCCTTCGCGGCCCGGAGATCGACCAGCGCCTTCTCGCGCTCCTGTTCGCGCTCGCGGAGGGCGGCGGTCCGCTCGTCGACAATCCGCTCCAAGTCCTGCAGCCGGGCCCGCGCTTGCTTGGTTAGATTGCGCTTCTCAACCAGCGCCGCGGCG
>DASVCM010000596.1:0-3112 GCA_036381635.1 Lacipirellula sp. | reverse complement strand
TGAAACAGCGGTACCTCGATCACACGATAGCTGCCCCGCTCGGGAAAATCGTGCCGATGCGCGACGGGCAGCCACGACCGGCGGAAAATGCGCTCACGCTCCATCGCGAAATTTTCGGGACGGATGATGTCGCCGAGGGGGACCAGATGATCCACCTGAGCAGTGTCGCCGAGGAACCTGGTTTGAGTCGCTGCGTTCATGCCCACTTCTCCTTGGCCAGAATGCCGCCCGTCGATATCGAAATCGATGACCGTCGCCTGCGCAACGACCAGGGAGGAGCTTCTCGAGGAGTTGTAGGGCGGCGCTCGCTGCCGCGGCGAGCCCCGGCACGCACGCTCCATCTGCGCCCGTCGGGCCGACACCCCGAGCATCTCTCGGAGCATGAGCCCAGATCACGCCGGAGCGTGATCGTCAGCGGACGGCGTTCCTCCCGTAGGCCGTGTTCAACGACTTGTTGACGCAAGCATACGACAGCAATCGCCACGGTCAAGCGAATTCAAAACATCGTTCCATTTTTCAGAAGTTCTGGTGCGGTCACCGGGCGATTGAGCGCAGCCCACGAAGGACGTCGGTCACTCTTCCAGAAGCCCGCGCTTTATCGCCCGGGCGAGCTTAACTAGCTTGGGACCCCAAATCTCCGACATGCTTTGGGGCGTCAGGATCCGCTCGGGCGCGTAGCAATTAAGCGCCAGGATGTACTTCATCCCGGGCACGACGAGCGGTACGCCGATTGCGTTGTTTCTCTTCTCGTAGGTGCCGATGGAACAGCAGAAGCCGCGTTGAGCGACCTCGACGAGCGCGTGCTCAATCTTCGACCGCAGAGTGTCGAACTTAGAAGCGTATACCTGTTTCAACGTATTGAGGAGGCGCTCCCGCTCCGCGACCGGCATCGCGGCCATGCACGCCCATCCGATCGCGGTCCGTGCGACCGGCATGCTGAAGCCGACGGCGGTCTCTTGAAAGCTGACCGTGCTGCCCTTGGCATATTCGAGCGCGACGACATAATTGCGATCTAGCATGCCAATGCTGACCACTGTGTTGCTTTCGCGCGCGAAGTCGCTCATGAGCGGCCGCGCCACGACGTGGATATTCGTCTTGGCGAGGAAGGCGTAGCCGAGTGCCAGCACGCCTGGCGCGATCTCGTACTTGTCGACGTCCTCGGCGTATCGCAGGTAGCCGAGCTGCGTCAGAGTATATGTCATCCTCGAGACGGTCGCTTTCGGGATGCCAACACGCCGGGCGAGCTCCGCATTGCCGAGATAGGTTGCGCCGACGTGAAAGGCGCGCAGGATGGCGAGCCCTCGGGCCAAGGCAACGTTGAAACGCTCGTCGCGCGCGCCGGAAGGCATATCGCGCTCAAATTGTGCCATCGATTCGGGCTGGACCGATCTCAATCGTCTCAAGAGCATTTTCTCCGCTGCAACGGAAAGAACTTAAGAGGTAAATTCATGCCAATCCAGCAGTCGCAAGGCAATACAGAACCGCACGGCGCGGCGCGCAATTGTTACGCGCGGCCCGCTCGCCGCGTTCTGGCAGAAGAACGACAGATTGAGTTACATCCGCGGCAGTTTCCAGCATAGTGAGGCTTCCAATCCAACGAACTTGGGCGTGCGCTGCAATTTGGACCAAAAGGGTATTTACGTGCGACGGCGGATATGCTGGCCGGTCAGCACAATTGTCACCCAGCCTGCGAACGATGTTCTTGAGTGTCTCGCGGCGCTCGCCTGAATAAAGAAACTTTGCGCGAGCGGGCGTGGCCGGGGCACCTGGCGACGGTCAAAGGTAGGCTGCGCCGGCCGCCGGGGAGCGTTTCCCGTGGCCGGGTAGACGCACAGCGTCGAGTTGCTCGAAACCTAGAATGTGTGTGTTGTGCCCTAAGACCTTAAGCGCCCCGGCGCGCTAGGATCCTCGTGTTGCTAAAGCTTTGGAGGACATATGACTACCAAGAACGTCATCGCTGGAATCGGCGTGATAGCCAGCGCGGTCGCGGCAATACTTTGGCTCCGCGCTTCAGCCGTCGATGTACCCGACAACATAGACACGATCGTCGCTGCTCTCCACCTCGCAAGCGAGTTGAATACTTGGGCGGCCGCGCCGCAGTGCTTTGCCGCCGCCTGCCTGGGCCTTCAGTTTTGGGAAGGGATAGAGGACACCGGCTAGGTCACTGCAGGTAGTCGTGGACGCTGGGCCGGGATGCACCCCGCCAGTATGGACAGGAGAGCCGCCCCGCAGACTGTCGGCGCCACGGCGCGCTTAGCGTGCTGCTCAAAGCTCGCGCTCGCCGCGTCGCCACGCTTTGGGCGGCGTGAATTCACCCTGCCAGATTCCATCCTGATGAGCCTAATAGGATGTGCAATCCAAGGGGCGGCCCCCGATGCGTCGGTAGGCCCCGAAGCCAGCCATCCGGGCTACGCGCCGGACGCTTACCTGGTGTCGTCGCCGGCGGGAGCGGGAGCCGGTCACACCATAAGCACTGGGCGGGTTGCAATCAACTTTCACGTGCCAACTAGTGATGGGCGCGGCGCACCGACTCCGGCGAGGTGAACCCAGATGCCCGACCTTGCGTCTTGGCAACTGCTTGGTCGTTCACGTAGTCGGTCGAGTACCGGGTGTCGGCTACGGCCCAGAGCCATTTGACGCTCCTGTCCATAGCAGGGGTGCTGATGGTGAGTGGTCGTCCCGTGGATGGCAGTCCTGGGGCGGTCGCGGCGGGGCGGGTCAGCGATGGCCCGTCCCGTTGGGTTGTGGTAGGTTCCGGCGATGATCGGATTCCGGGACCTTCGAAAGATGGCTGTCTATCGGCTCAGGCGGGCCGGTCTGTACCCAAACGCCATCCAGCGGGCGTTCGTCGAGCGGATCGCGCCCCAGCATCCCGATATCCGGTTCATCTGGACGGGCAAGGAATACCCGGCCCGCACCCTTGGCGCCTTCCGCGGCTACACCCGCGCCGACATGGCCTTCCGGCCGCTCGTGATGGACTTCTGTTCCAGTGCTATTGCCGAGCGCAGGCCGCAGTCTCCGCTGATCTACTGCCGCACGCCGGATGAACTCTATTGGGCGGTTGGCCTGAAAGCCTTATGTCCGAATCTCCGGCTCTACGGCGACGGCGAGT
>DASVCM010000595.1:0-5948 GCA_036381635.1 Lacipirellula sp. | reverse complement strand
CCGGCGAAATCGGTGGACATGAGGGTGGTTTCCTTTGAGCGTGGTAGGCCGAGAGATCGCTCGGGAGGGCGCGTGACGTCTCGTCAGTGTACCGCGAGCCCGCGCCGCATCGCCACCGCTCCGCCAAAGCCGCGGATAAATAAGCGCCAAAAGGTCCGAAATAACGCGGCCACTGCGCGGCGTACGCGCCTCCTGTACGGACTGGTCGCTTCAGCGACAAGTCGACTCGGCCCGCTACCCGTGCGATAGCTCCACATCAAACTGCAGCGGCAGTTGCGGATCCTGATCCTGGTCTGGCGCCAGCTCTTTGAAGAGAAGGCTCGGCTGAATGTCGCGGTTGTGTTGATACTTGCTGTCGTACTCGCGGAGCTCGCCCGTGACTTCGTGGTAGATGATCTGGCAGATGGGTACGCCCGGATAGACGCGCACCGGCTGCACGGCGAACATCTCAAGCGTCCAATGGCCGCAAAACCCAACGTCGCCAAAGCCGGCGGTCACATGCACGAACAGCCCCAACCGGCCGACGGACGAACGGCCTTCGATCTGCGGCACCAGGTTGTGCGTTTCCGTCCGCTCGGCGGTGCGGCCCAGATAGAGCTGGTTCGGGCTCAGTACGATCCCGTCGCGCGGGATGGGAATCCGCCGCACGCGGTTGGCCTTCGCCATGTCGAGCACGACCTCTTCGTACACCATCAGCTCGTCGTGCAGCGTCAGGTTATAGCTGTTTGGGTTCAGCGAGGAAGGGTTGAACGGATCAATCTTGATGTCGCCGCCGAGGCGCGCCGAGATTTCCTGGCCAGACAAAATCATAAGACGTCGCTCCGTCGCACTTCACTTACAGGTCGACCCCGATCTTCGGGCAAAACGATTGCATGATGCACGCCTCGCATCGCGGCCGCCGGGCAATGCACACGCGCCGGCCGTGATAGATCATGCGGTGCGAAAAGTCGATCCACTCTTTCTTCGGCAAGAACTGCATCAGGGCGGCTTCAACCTTCACAGGATCTGTCTCAGCGGTCAGCCCCAGCCGGCGGCTGAGCCGGCCCACGTGCGTGTCCACCACCACGCCGCTCGCCTTGCCAAAGGCCACGCCCATCACCACGCTCGCCGTCTTGCGGCCAACGCCTGGTAGCTTCACCAGGGCGTCAAAGTCCTCCGGGACTTCTCCGCCGTGCTCTTCAACCAGCGCTTGGGAGCATCCCTTGATGCTTTTCGCCTTGTTGCGAAAGAAGCCGGTGCTTTTGATCGCCTTCTCAATCGCCGGCAGCGGCGCCGCCGCGAACGCCGCCGGGTCTGGGTACTTCTTAAACAGCGCGGGCGTGACCATGTTCACGCGCTCATCGGTGCACTGAGCCGACAGAATGGTCGCGACCAGCAGCTCAAACGGCGAACGGTGCACCAGCGCGCACACCGCCTCCGGATACTCTTTCCGCAGGGCCCGCACGATTTTGCCGGTCCGCAGCTTGATCTCCGCGGGGTCGCCAAGCGCGACGTGAGATGCTGCGGCGGCCGCCTTCTTGCCGCGGGTGGGCTTTGCGCCAGCCATGCGTTGCCGATGAATGAGTTTGCTCGTGACTGGCATAAGAGAGGGGACAAATGAGCGGCTTCAAACGATCTGTTTCCGCTCAGTGCCAGCCGCCAATTGTCGGGGGTCGCCGCTGAGTGTCAAGGCAACGCCTGGATAGCCGCAACCTCGCGGAAACCGCCGCTTTTCTCGGAGGTTTTCGGCATTCTGGCCCAGCCTATTCGCGACGCCTATAATCCACAAGCGTTTCAAAAAGGTGTGAGATTCAAAACGCCGGCAGCCACTTCCGGGGAGCACGATCAAGCATGCCGGACGATACCGATTCGATCGACGCGCTCTATTGGCAGGGGATCAAGTACTTCAACGACTGCGAGTTTTTCGAAGCCCACGAGACGTGGGAGGAACTTTGGACGGAATACCGAGGTCCCGCACGAAGGTTTTACCAGGGCTTGATTCAAGCGGCCGTAGCACTGCATCACTTCGGCAATGGGAACGTTCGAGGCGCCAAGAAGGTTTATCTTACGAGCCTCGAATACCTGCAGGAGTATCGACCCGCTTACGCAGGATTGGATCTCGAAGCGTTTCTTGCCCAGTACGAGCGTTGCTTTCAGGCCGTGCTTGAATCTACCGAGGAGTTTCCTCGCATCGAGATTGATTCGGAACTGATTCCCGAGATTCATTTAGATCCAGCGCTGGCCGACGCCAGTCAACAATAACGGCTCGAACGCGATTTCGAGCCATTGCTACTAGAAGTCGCCAACCGGTAGATCTTTTCTTTCGCCATCAACGAGTTTTGCCATGCTGCCCTGGAACGCCGAAGAATTAGTTTTTGACGACACGCGCTTCTCCGGCACGGTGCGGCTGTTTCCGCTGCCTGACCTGGTGATGTTTCCCCACGTGATGCAGCCGCTGCACATCTTCGAGCCGCGCTATCGCGAGATGCTAAACGACGCCCTGGATGGGGACGGTCTGATCGCCATGAGCATGTTGGCGCCGGGTTGGGAGGCCGATTACGACGGCCGGCCGGCAATTATCCCGCACGTATGTATTGGCAAGGTGGTGACTCACCAACGTTTGTCCGACGGCTGCTATAACATCATGCTGCTCGGTTCACGACGGGCGCGAGTCGTGAATGAGCTTCCGGCGATGCGCACGTTTCGCGAGGCGGAGGTCGAGCTGCTAGACGACATTTACAATGCCGACGGCGATGCAGCCCGCGACGCCCTGCAAGAGGAGCTGAGCCGGCGGTTCCAGATGGCGCTGCCGAAGCCGAAGGGAGCCAAGGCGACCGCGCCACTTCAGCAACTACTCGCCACGGAGTTGCCGCTGGGAGTGTTGACCGATCTGGCGAGCTTCGCATTGCCGCTGTCAACGGCAATGAAGCTAAGGCTGCTGGTGGAGTGCGACGTCGATCGCCGAGCGCATCTGCTGCTAAAGGCGCTTGGTGCCCCGACAAGTCCGCCGAGGGCTGTAGCGGGCGCCGCAGATTTTCCACCGCGCTTTAGCTGCAATTAGCTCAAGCCGCGAATGCACAATAAAAGCCACCGGCTTTGCCAGTGGACAGCAGCCAGAGTAGGTGATCTATCGCGATGGGGTCCCCCGGCAGAGCCGGGGGCTTTCGAAAACCGATCGTCGGCCGCCCTAATCCAGCTCCTGGCTAGGCCCGTTCATTTAAGCCGCCGCGGGTCGCGGAATCTGCTGAACGCTCCGCCGCGCATCGCGCGCGTCGCGCCACAGTTGCCGAACGACCGAGAAGAAACTCGGGTAAACCGTTTGTCGGTAAGGCGAATCGGCGGGCAGCTCGGCCATCAACCGGCGATGGGCTTTGCCAAGGTGATGGTACGGCACCGTCGGAAAGATGTGGTGCAAAGCATGGTAGCGCAGACCGACGGGAAACAGCAGCTCGGTCCAGAAGGGATGGCCGGTGATGTTGACCGAGTCCAAAAGCTGTTCGGTGTAGCTCATCGGCTCGCCTTCGTTGCGGTAACGGTGGGCGGCCACGTTACGCACGTAGTTCAGTCCCAACGAGACGCAGGCCAACAGATAAAGCTCAGCAATGTGCGTCGTCGGATGCGCGCCAATGACGACCGCCGCCGGAATCGCCCACGCTCGCAGCATGCAGGCGACTTCAAGCCACGCCCATGATCGGGGCATGGGATCCTGCGGCTTATGTCGGTAGTGCGGATTGATGCCGTAAAACGAGAACCGCTCCAGTACAAATCGCCGCCACGCATGGTTTAGCAGGGCAAGCGGCGTGAGGAACAAGAAGCGAAACGCCACCATAAGCGGCAACAAAACGGCCTGCGCCACATAGACGGCAAAGTGGCCGAAGGCGCCGCGACCCAGCGGCAGGTACTCGCCGTCGTCGATCGTGCCGTAGGTCGTGCTGCGGTGGTGAGTGGCGTGGTTGTCGTAAAGGAACGACGGCATCAGCATGGGAATGCCACAGAGGATATTCCAGCCGAGCGTAAACCGCCGCATGCTCGAGCCCGAGAAGTGCTGAATCTCGTGCATGAATGTGCCGAGGCGGAATAGCGCCAACCCGCTCACCAACAGTGCAATCCACTTCAGCGGCGAGTCGACCGGCTGAGCGAAATAAACCGACGCACACGGATACGCCACGGCAATGCTGATGAGCATGTCCGCCCAAAAGATGCGAGCATCGGGGCGATAGAGGTCGCGAATGATGGCGCTGGCTTGACGCGTGTTAAACGCGCCGGGGAGGCTTTCGAGAGCAGCGGGCGCTTCAGCGGCCTCGCGGCGATGTAGCCGCGGGCTTGCATGGTGCTGGATCATAACTACTAGCGAGCCTCAGCGAGGATACTGCCGATTCGCGTTCCGATAAGCCAGCGGGACGGAGCCAAGTCCCGAAGTCGAGAATAATCAGATTTTCGGCAACTTGTGCGCCTGAGATAAACTTGAGTAATTTTGCCGCACGCGTCCGAAATTTCGGCAAAGCTTGTGCCGGAGCCGACCGCGTTAACATGAGCCGCTTTAAGAGCGGAAACGGCGCCCGTGTTCTGCCCCGCGCTCTCCGCGCTGAGCGGCAAACCGCCGATTGACGGGCCGCGCACCGTCGCCGTAGGATCGAGTGCTTTCCCACCCAAGCCGGCGGCCACATGGCGACCAGCCGGGCCTCCTGAAGCCAACCATCCCTAGCTGATTCATGAGTGCACCCCAGCCCGCCGGCGGCAAAGCCTTTGAGCACGGCAGCCTCTCCGGCGAACTTGACGACGAACCCTTGAAGAAAACGCCCTCCGAGGTGGATCTGCCTCGAATTGAGCGGGCGGTGCGCGAGATTCTCGCCGCCGTAGGCGAGGATCCCGATCGCGAAGGCCTCCGCGAAACCCCGGCGCGAGTCGCCCGGATGTACCGGGAGCTATTCAGCGGGCTGCATACCAACCCGCGCGTTCACCTACAGAAGTTTTTCACGGAGAAGTACGACGAAATGGTCCTGGTGAAGGACATAGCCTTCAACAGCATGTGCGAGCATCACATGCTGCCATTTATCGGCAAGGCGCACATCGGCTACATCCCCAGCGGCAAAGTGGTGGGACTCAGCAAGCTGGCCCGCGTCGTGGAGGAGGTTTCACACCGCCCGCAGGTGCAAGAGCGGATGACCGAGCAGATCGCCAATCTGCTCCTGGAGGAACTCCAGGTGAAGGGAGTGGCGGTCGTCATTGAAGCTTCACACTCGTGCATGGCGATTCGCGGCGTGCGAAAGCCCGAGAGCATCTGCGTCACGTCGGCGATGAAAGGTATTTTCCGTTCGAACCTCTCCAGTCGCTCAGAAGTGATGCAACTCATTTACGGCGACCGCCGCTGAGTTAAATAGCGGAGCCATCCCGGCTCGGCCGCCAACCACGTCGCAGGCAGCGATGCTTCTTCTCACCCAATTCTTGTTGCGAGTTTCCTTCGGGCTGGCGCTCGCCATGGCCACGGTCTCGCCGAAGCAGGTCTCCAGCGGCTACTTCCGAAACCACCTCTACGTGATCTTGGGACTGTCCGCACTCGCCACATTGTTGAGTCGTGCGGTAGCTGCCGACGCGTTTGCCTGGGCCCTTGCCGCGGCGGTGCTAAGTTATGTGGCTTCCGTTGCCTGGCTGTATGAAAAGCAGAAGGCGGGCATCATTCTTCTCGTGCTTGTCGGTGCGACCGCGCTTATCAGTGCGTTTATCATGGTGGAGACGCCAGCGGCGCTGCCTCGGGCACTCGAGTCCGCATCGACGGCGGCGGCAACGACGCTGCGATATGCCCAAACGAGCGTTTCCGGTCTGGTGCTTGGCTTCACGATGGCCGCGATGTTGCTTGGCCATTGGTATCTGAACGCCCCGGGCATGGAACTCGCGCCCCTGCGGAGGCTGCTCGTCGCCATGGCCCTCGTCGTCGCGGTGCATGCGGTAATCTGCAGCATCGGTCTCGG
>DASVCM010000594.1:0-9014 GCA_036381635.1 Lacipirellula sp. | reverse complement strand
GGGAAGGCGCCGGTAGGGAGCCCGCGGGAACATGTCAGGTCGAGGTCCTCCGAGACGTCCGGCCGCAAGTCCGCATGCCGGACCCCTCGGCAGACCTCGGGGTGACAAGAAAGGCGGAAAACGCCGGCGTCGATGTGGCGGTCTTGCCGTTGAGCCAGTTGGAAAAGAGGCTGATGCGCCTGCCCGGGACTTATTACGTCGGCTACCGGCTATGGCATTGGCGGGTGTTCAAGCTCGCACGGCAGATGCATGCGGAGCAGCCGTTCGACCTGGTGCACCATGTGAGCTTCTGCGGGTATCGCGAGCCGAGTGACGGCTGGAAGCTCGGGGCGCCGTTCGTTTGGGGGCCGGTCGGCGGCACGCAGTCGTTTCCTGTGAAGTTCGTGGGCGCCTTGGACCCGCGGGGCGCTTTTCGCGAGCTGCTGCGGAATGTGGTGAACTATTGGCAGCTCCATTTTCACCGCCGGATTCGCCAGGCCGCCAAGGCGGCCTCGGTCGTGCTGGCGGCGAACCGCCAAGTGGGGCGGGACTTGGCGAAGGCGTTTGAAGTCAAGCCGATTGTTCAGCTCGAGACGGGCGTCGACCCATGTTGTTCGGCCGTGCGCGAGCCGCGCGATCCTGCGAGGCCGCTGCGAATTCTGTGGTCAGGCCGGCTGCAGCCTTGGAAGGGGCTGCCGCTATTGCTGCGAGCGCTCGCCATGCTGCCGCCGGAGGTTCGTTATGAGCTGCGCGTGATGGGGCAGGGGCCGTGTCTGCGCGGGCGGCAGCGACTGGCCAGGCGGCTGGGAATCGCCAACCACGTCGAGTGGATTGGCTGGCCGGACTATGCAGGGCAGTTGCCGCACTACCAGTGGGCCGACTTGTTCGCCTTCACGAGCCTGCGCGACACGTCGGGCACGGGGCTGCTGGAGGCGCTGGCGGCGGGGGCGCCGATCATCGGGCTCAATCACCAGGGCGCGGCGGATGTGATGGCCGACGCGTGCGCCATTGCGGTGGATCCGTCGTCGCCGAGCGTCGCCGTCGAAGGTTTTCGCAATGCGATCGTGCGGCTGGCCGGCGATGCCGCGTTGCTGAAGTCGCTCAGTGACGGCGCGTTCCGCCGGGCGGAGCAGTTTACCTGGGAACGTCAGTGGCAGGTCATGCGATCGATCTATCACTCGCTGTTGACGACCGCTGCGGTTGAGGCGCCAGCGGCGCCGTATGTCCCTACGGATCAATCCGCCGGCAGGAAGCCGGTTCTAGTCGAGGCTTAGATTTATGAACACCGAAGCACCTCATTCTGCGCGACCGGCGACGTTTGGGCCGCATGAGCTGGCGGTCATGTTTTTCCGCCACAAGAAGAAGGCGTTGGCGTTTGCGCTGGGCGTCGTTGCGCTGGCGACGCTCGTCATCTTGTATGCGCCGCGCAAATACCGCTCGGAGGCGCGGCTGTTCCTGCAGGTCGGCCGCGAGAGCGTTCGGCTCGACCCGACGGCCACGACTGGCGATACGATCGCGCTGCACCAAAGCGGACGCGACAACGAGGTGGCCACGACGATCGAGGTGCTCAAGAGCCGGTCGATTGTCGAGAAGGCGGTCGACGAGCTGACGCCGGCGGTGGTGCTGGGCGAAGGGGGCGACGCCGGTACGGCCGAGCCGACGATTGGCGACACGATTCTCGCCCCGATCCACTACGCCCTCGGGGCCGTGAAGCAGATTGATCCGATCTCGAAGCGCGAGGAAGCCGTCCTTCAGGTGATGGACAACCTCGAGGTGTACGCGGAGTTCGATTCGACGGTGATCATCGTCACCTACGACGCCGAGACGCCGCGGCTGGCGCAGGACGTGACGGCGGCGGTGGTCGACGTTTTTCGGGACGAGCACGTGCGGCTTCACCGCACCAGCGGCTCCAAGCGGTTCTTCGCTGAGCAGCGGAACGACCTGGAGCGGCAACTGGTCGAGGCGCAGAACAAGCTGCGCGAGGCCAAGAACCGGATGGGCGTCACGTCGGTGGAGGCGCGCCGCGAGAGCATCGAGCTGCGGCTCAGCAACCTCGAGCTGACGCGCAATTCGACGATTCAGCAGTTATCGGCGGCGCAGGCCCGAACCGCGGCGCTGGAGGCGGAGATTGAAGGGCTGCCGGAGCGGTTGCACACGTCGACGCGGACGATGCCGAACACGGGGGCCGACGCGCTTCGGTCGCAGCTTTACGGCCTCCAGGTGCAGTTGATGAATCTGGAGGCGAAGTACCAGCCGGATCATCCGCTGGTGGTCTCGACCCGTGCGCAGGTTGACGAGGCGCAGCAGATGATCGCCGACGAGGAGCCGCAACGCTCCGAGACGGTCGACAGTCTCAACGCAAATCATCAGTCATTGTCCTTAGAGTTGGCGAAGGCGGAGAGCGAACTGGCAGGGTTTGAAGCCCAGCTTGCCGAGCTTGACGAGCAGCAGGCAGCTGCGCTTGCGGATCTCAAGAAGCTGAACCATTACGAAGTGGAGCTGGAAGAGCTGCAGCGGAGCGTGCAGTTGGCCAGCACCAACTTCTACAACTACGCCGAGGCGTTGGAGCAGGCGCGGATCGACGAAGAGCTCGATCGGCAGAGCATTTCGAACATCAATCTAGCGCAGCGGGCGACGCTGGCGGAGAAGCCGATCAGCCCGTCTAAGCTGCTAGTGGGTGCGTTGTCGCTCGTGCTGCTGACCAGCGGGACGCTGGCGCTGGTGCTGGGGTGCGAGAAGTTCGATTCGCGGCTCCGGACGCGCGAGCAAGTGGAACAGGCGCTAGAGCTGCCCGTGTTTGCCACGGTTCCTGAGGGACGGATGTTCGGCGCCATGCCGGGGCGGCTTGCGTCTCCCTTTAAAACTGGGGGCTAGCGCCCCGCGGCTAATGTCATCAGCCGGCACTCGCTAGCGTCCGGTTAGTTTTTGCTTATCTATCGGTCGAGTAATTCTATGAGCGACATCATTACCACCAATGGCGCGTCGCACGTCGCGGAGGCTCGCAGCACCGGCTCGCGGCCGTCGGCGTCTTCGCTCCGAGCTAGGGGCGGCCTGAAAAAACGACGCGGCGTCGAACCTTACGACGCGCTGCTGTGGCGGCTGCAGTCGCGGCAGGCGGAGCAAGCGGCGGCGGCAACGACGCTGGGGCTCATCGGGCGCCAGTCGCGAACGGGCGTTTCCACGATCGCCGCGAACCTTGCCGTTCGTGCCAGCGAGTTTCGGCTGGGGCCGGTGCTGCTTGTGGAAACCGACAGCGAGCGGCCGAGATTGGCCAGCGCTTGGAAGCTGCCGGGCGGGCCGGGGCTGGCGGAGCTGCTGTCCGGTTCGGCCGGTTTCAGCGACTGCCTGCGCGGCGGTCCCGCCGACGAGCTGCATGTCATCCCGGCCAGCGGCGGCCAGGCGGCGGATGCAGCTTGGGACCCGGCGGCGATCGACGCCCTGCTGGCCGAGGCGCGCGGCGACTACCGCATGGTGCTGTTCGACCTGCCGCCGGCCGAGCGGCTGAACCATGCCGTTCTGCTGGCGCGGCGGCTGGACCAGGTGTTGTTGGTGTTGCGGGCCGAGCAATCGCGTGCGCCCGGCGCGCAGCGCGTTGTGGATCAGTTGATCGAAGACGGCGTCCCGCTGGCCGGCGCCGTGCTGAATCGCGAGCGCAGCTACGTGCCGCGCTGGCTTTCGAGATGGATTTGAGAGTCTTCGAGATGCAATGGGCATGGACGAACTCGCTGAACGCTTCGCATGCACCGTGGCGTGTGCGCTGCGCCGCGGCGGCGGCGATCGGCGTCGGCTTCTGGTTTGTCGGCCACTCGCTCGACTACAGCCGGCGGATGCTGCTGGAGAGCTCCATCAGCGCCGAGCGGGTGGAGAATCAGTTCGCCGCGCAGCAGGCCGAGACGACGACCAGCTCGGCGGTTGGCTATTTCCTACTGGGCGGATTGGGCGCGGCGTGCTTCTTGTCGGCGATTGCTGGTCGGCGAGGTGATCGAATGCGTGCCACTCGTGGCTCGTCCAGCAATGGGCGCCGAATACCCGCTTCGCGCTGCGGGACGAGCCAGCAGTGGCGCCCAAGCAGAGTCAACTGGCTGCATCCATTAGGGTTGTTCTGTGTCGCTTATGTCGGCTGGTGTGCGGCGACAATGCTGTGGTCGATCGAGCCGCCGCAGACGTTCCGCAAGCTGGCGATTCTCGGGCTGATGCTGGCCGGCGCCGTTGGGCTTGCCAGTCGATTTGACCTAGAAGACCTGATCGCGATTACGGTCGTTGTCCTGGCCGGTTTCGTCGGCGTTGGTTTGCTTGCCGAGGTGGCGCACGGCACCTTCCGGCCGTGGCGGAACGACTATCGATTCTCAGGGACTTGCCACCCGAATGATCAGGGTTTGCAGTGCGCGCTACTCGCGTTGGCGGCGTGGTTCATGGCGTGGGAGGGGCGCGATCGGCCCTGGCTGCGAAGGCTGCTGATCGCCGGGGCGCTTGCCGGATTGGCTCTGAGCAAGTCGCGAACAACGCTGCTGGCGCTGGTGATTGCGGCGGCGGTGGCGCTGGTGCTGCGCTCGCGCGGCTTGCAGCGCTGGCTCCTATTGAGCGGCGGCGCGGCGGCGCTGAGCGTCGTCGGCATACTGATGAGCTTCGCATCGGTCGCCGCGCTTGACCAAACGGCCGACGTGGCGGCGATGGGGCGGCGGCAGAACATCAATTCGCTCACCGGCCGGCTGCCGTTGTGGCACGAGCTGTCGAAGGCAGCCGAGGAAGCGCCGCTGGTAGGCCACGGTTATGGCGCCTTCTGGGGCGAGAAGAACGTCTTGCGATATTCGGAGATTTTCTCGTGGCACATTCCGCACGGGCACAACGCGTATCTCGACCTGGTGCTGGCGACGGGATTTGTCGGCGCCGCGCTGTATGTGGCGTGGGTGCTGGCCGCGGCGGCGGCGGCTGCGGTTCGCCATGAACGGACCGGGCAAGCAGGGTACTTGTTCGTCGCCAGTCTGATCGTCATGTCGCTGGTGCACGGCGTAACGGAATCAAAATTCCCCGGCGCTGGAATGGGCGGCTTTCTGCTGCTGGTTGCGATTGCGGCCGTGACGCTTCACCAGTGTGCCACTGGCGCGTCGCCAGTGGGAACTGCCAAGCGGGTACACGCTTCTGCGCTGGCGAGACGCCAGCGGCACACACGCCGGTGGCATGCGCGCCCGAGGCGTCCCATGGCCCTTCGCGCCGGGAGGTCGCCATGACCGCCGCCCGGCCGAAAGATATTGCCGTTCTGATGACGTGCTTCAATCGCCGCGAGACGACGCTCGGATGTCTGCACGCGCTCGCCGACCAGGCGATTCCCGTCGGCTATTCGCTGCGCGTGCTGCTGACGGACGACGGGAGTAGCGACGGCACGGGAGAGGCAGTACGTCGCGAGTTTCCAGGCGTGACGGTGCTGCAGGGCGACGGCGACTTGTATTGGGTTGGCGGCACGCTGGCGGCCTGGGAGGCGGCGCGGCCGGCAGACTTTTACTTGTGGCTGAACGACGATGTTCGCCTGCGACCGGGAGCGTTGCGAACGCTTATCGAAGTGCATGAGCAGTCTGGGCATCCGGCGGCAATTGCGGTCGGCGCCACGTGTGATCCCGAGCGCGGCAAGACGTGCACCGGCGGGATGCGCCGGACGAGCTGGTTCAACGTGCGCGTGATGGACCCGACCGATGCGGTGCAGATGTGCGACAGCATCAATGGGAATATTGTGCTTGTGCCGCGAGCGGCGGAAGAGCGAATCGGCGCCCTCGACCCGGCGTACACGCACTTTTTCGCCGACGGCGACTATGGAATCCGCGCTCGCAGGGACGACCTGCCGGTGCTGTTGGCGCCGGGGCACTTGGGCGAGTGCAAGTTGAATCCCCTGGCCGGCTCGTCGTTCGACCCGAAGCTCTCCGTCCGCGAGCGCTGGCGAAAGCTGTTCGGGCCCAAAGGGTATCGCCCGCCGCGGCAGTGGTGGGCGTTCGTCCGCGCCCATGCCCCCCGGCCGAAGGTTGTTTATTGGCTCGTACCGTATGTGTTATTCGCCGTTGAGTCGCTGCTCGGCGGCAAAGTGCGACTGCGAAGGAATGTTCAGCGACCGATGGAAGTTAGTTAGGTGAGGGGAAAGGGTTCAGACAGCAAGAGATCGGCCATTAATCACTGAACCCTGAACCCTCTACTTACTCCAAACAATGCCCCTGCTCAGCTTCAACATGACGACGGCCAAGCGCACGGGCGCGGCAATCGTCGAGCGCGCGCTGCTGGGGGCGGCGACTTTTTTGGTGACGATCCTGCTGGGTCGATGGGGCGGGCCGGATGAGCTGGGACTGTTCATTATCTTCTTCCCGCTGCTGTTCATCGTGATTGCGCTCCAGGAGTCGCTGATCACCGCGCCGTACACCGTCTACTCGGCTGATCATGAGGATCCGGCCGGCCGCAGGGCGTATCTGGGGAGCGTGCTGAACCACACGGTCATTCTCAGCGCCTTGGCGGTGCTGGCGTTTGCGTTGGCGGCGATCGTGTTGGGTATGCTGGGGCTCGCCGCTTACGCGGGCGTGGCGGCGATGTTGGCGCCGGTCGCGCCGTGCGTGCTACTGCGCGAGTTTGCTCGGCGAGTGGTGTATGCGGAGCTGAAGCCGCATGCCGCCGTGGCGATCAGCGGGGCGAACAGCGCTTTGCAATTGGCGCTGATGGGGGCGCTGCACGCGACGGGCAGCCTCAACGCCGTTACTGCCTTTGGCGCCATGGGGCTGTCGAGCCTGGTCGTGGCGGCGGCGTGGCTCATCCAGCACCGGCGTTTCATCCAGTTCAAGGGCGTCCCGCTTGCACCGGCGTTCTGGCGGAATTGGTCGCTGGGGCGCTGGAGCGTGGCGACGCAGGTCGGCGAGATCGTTCGCACGCAGATGTTCCCCTGGCTGCTGGCGCTGGCGGCGGACGAGCGGACAGTTGGCATCTTTGCGGCCTGCGCGGTAATCGCGGCGCTGCCGACGCCGCTGCACGTGGCGCTGAGCAACATTCTGCTGCCGCAGTTTGTGCAGCTGCAGAAGCAAGGGGGCGCCTCGGCGGCCGATCGGTTCATGTGGCAGGCGACCGGCTGGCTGACGGCGGTGATGGTCGCTTTCTTCGTGGTCGTGGCGGCGACCAGCGCATGGCTCGTGCCCGCGGTGTATGGCCCGGCCTATGTCGGCACGCAACATGCGCTGGTGGTGCTCACGCTGGCTCAGGTGATAGCCGGCGCCTCACTGCCGGCCGCCCGCGCGCTGTTCGTGATGCAGCGGCCCGATCAGGTGTTTGCTTCACATCTGGCGGGGATCGTGGTGAACGTGGCGCTGGGGATACCGATGGTCCACTATTGGGGCATCACGGGGGCGGCGTATGCGACGCTCATCGGCGGTGCGCTAAAAGCCTTGCTGGGGATGGCGTGGTATCTCGTGCAGGTGCGGCGTGAGATTGGCGCGCAGCGCGCAACTTGCGTAATGCCAACGATGGTCGGGCCCGCTCTCGAGCGGGCGGTCTCGCGTCGAACCAAGGCCGTGTCTCTCGCCGCAGGCGCCGCCTGGGAGGAGACGCCATGAAAGTGCTTCTCTGTCACACGTACTACATGCAGCGCGGCGGCGAAGATCGGTCGTTCGAGGAAGAACGCGAGTTGCTGCTGGCCCATGGTCACCGGGTGGTGGAGTACGTGCGCCGCAATGACGAATTAGCAGCGATGAATCCGCTCGCCGCCGCGAAAAAGACGCTGTGGAACGGCGCAGCGGGCCGCGATGTCGCGGAGTTGATCCGCCGCGAACGGCCGGACGTGCTGCACGCGACTAACACGTTCCCGCTGATCTCGCCGGCGGTATGCCACGTGGCGCATCGGCATGGCGTGGCGGTCGTGCAGGCGCTGCGCAATTACCGGCTGCTGTGCGCGAATTCGTATCTAATGCGCGACGGCCGACCGTGCGAGGCGTGCGTCGGGCGGACGATTCCGTGGCCCGCGATTCGGCATGGGTGCTACCGCGATAGCGCGGCCGCGACCGCCGTGGTCGCCGGCATGCAAATGCTGCATCGCACGCTCGGCGTTTGGCGGCGCAAGGTCGATGCGTTCTTCACGCTCACCCATTTTGCGCGCGAGAAGTTCGTCAGCGCTGGACTGCCGCCGGAGCGGATCCACGTGAAGTACAACTCGGTAAGCGAGCCGGGCCGTCTCGGCCCCGGCGACGGCGGCTATCTCGTTTTTGCCGGTCGGCTGTCGCCTGAGAAAGGCGTCGCGACGCTGCTGGAGGCCTGGAAACAAGACGCGTCGCTGCCGTCGCTGAAGGTCGCCGGCGACGGGCCGCTCGCTCCGGCGGTGCAAGCAGCGGCCGCCGCGGATTCGCGAATCCAGTGGCTAGGTCAAGTGCCGACTGCACAGGTCAGTCGCGTCATCGGCGGCGCGACGGCGCTGGTCATGCCGTCGGTATGGTATGAGACGTTCGGCAGAACGATCGCTGAAGCGTTCGCCGCCGGCACGCCGGTCATCGCCTCGAATTTGGGCGCCATGGCGGAACTGGTCGCCCATGGCCGCACCGGCCGACTTTTCGAGCCGGGTAGCGCCGCGGCTCTTGCAGCTCAAGTACGGCGCCTTGCCATGACGTCGCCTGCGGAACTCACGGCGATGCGCGCGGCGGCGCGGCGTGAATACCAAAGCCGGTACACGCCCGAGCACAATTACGCGCGGTTGCTCGACATCTACGAAATGGCTCGGGCTAGTGCTGAGGCCCGCCGGCGCCAAAGGGAGAGGCAAGACCGAACTTTTGCGGCGAAGCCGAGCCCGGAGGCCGTTCCCACATGATCGACCGCGGCAAGCACAACTTGTTGGGCGTGCAGGTGAGCGCCGTCGACTACGCGGGAGCGGTCGCGAGGATTATCGGCGCTGCGCGCGAGCGTCGTCCGCTTGCCGTGTCGGCGCTGGCGGTGCATGGCGTCATGACCGGCGTTCTAGATGCGGAGCATCGCTATCGGCTGAACCGGCTCGATGTGGTGTGTCCGGATGGCCAGCCGGTGCGGTGGGG
>DASVCM010000593.1:0-11918 GCA_036381635.1 Lacipirellula sp. | reverse complement strand
AGCTGCCGATGGAGCGGCTTCTCGCCGGAGACGAGCCGGCTGGCCGAAACGCTGGTGCCGTACTTCGCCACGGCTTCGCGCGTCGCGCGGACGACCGTCGGATCGCCTGACATGCCGAGGTAGTTATAGCTGCAGAAATTGATGTACTCGCGGCCGCCGATGACGGTGCGATCGTTCGTGACCGACTCGTGCACCGTGAAGAACGGATTGGGCAGGCCGCTGGCCGTGGTCAGCTTGAACGTTTCTTGCAGCCGCTGATACTCGAGCGACTTTTCGAAGCGGTAATCTTCTTCCGGCACCTCGTAGGCGTGCGGCTTCGCGGAGCGGTCCTTGAGCTTGCCGCCCATGTGTTCTTCGATCGCTTCGACGACCTCGCCGCAGGTTTCCATTGTCGGCAGGACGCTGTCAGGGAACCGGCCGCCGAAGGCTTCTTCGAGCGTGGCGACGATCTCCATCCGCTCGAGCGAGTCGAGGCCGAGCTCGACGATGTTGGTGTCCCAGGCGAGCTCGCCGACGCGCTCGCGGCCAATCTCGCGGACCTTGGCGTAGACGACCTCCAGAATCTGCTGGCGTTCGGGCGTGAGACGCGCCTCGCGAACCTTCGCCCATGGGGCCGGGTCTTTTCGAGACTCAATTTCCAGTCTCGGCGAGGCTGGTCCAGATGAACCGTTGCGATAAATGGCCGACTCTTCAGCCGATGGTTCGTCGGCGGCCTCCTGAACCTGGTCGGCAGCCGCTTCCATGCCATCCCAGTCATACTCTTCTTCACGGCGTCGTTTGCGTAGCGAGGGAGTGATCTCGACCTGGCCCGTCTCGGCCGACCAGCTCGCCAAAGCGGCCAGCGTGCCGGCGAGGTAGCCGGCCTGGCACGCGTGCCGCTGGATCTTGCCGCTGGAGGTCTTGGGAATGCTGCCCGTCTTTAGCAGCACGACCGCCGAGACGGCGACTTCATAATCGCTGGCAACTCGCTTGCGAATGGCGTTGATGATTTCGTTGAAGTCCAGGTTCCGACCGCGTTCGAGCTCCTGGACGATGACCAGCCGCTCGGCGCCGCGCTCGCCGACGGCAAACGCCGCCCCGGAGCCGTGCTTCACTTTTTCATGGGCCAGCTCGACGGACGCCTCAATGTCCTGCGGGTAGTAGTTCACCCCTCGGACGATAATGAGGTCCTTCAATCGCCCGGTGACGAACAGCTCTCCCTTATCGAGAAAGCCGAGGTCGCCGGTGCGCAAAAACGGTCCGCGGCCATCCTTCAAATATGCCTGAAACGTTTCGCGGGTGGCGTCGTCGCGCTTCCAATAACCCTGTGCGACGCTTGGCCCGGAGACCCAAATCTCGCCCACCTGATCCGGTGCGCACCGTTCCATGGTATCGGGATTGGCAATCACAATGTTTTGGTCGAGCAGATTGCCGCCGCTACCGACCAGCGAGTGCGCGCCTTCCGACCCTGGCGCAGCGGGCACGACTTCATGCTTTTCAAGGGCGCGCAGATCGTAAGTGCGAATCACCGGCTCGGTGTTCTTATAGCCGCCAGCGACAATCAGCGTCGCCTCGGCCAGTCCATAGCACGGATAGAAGGCCTCCCGCCGGAAGCCGCACTCAGCGAAGGCCTTGCTGAAGCGGTCGATGGTTTCGGCGCGCACCGGTTCGGCGCCGTTGAACGCCAGCGACCAGCGGCTGAGGTCGAGGGTGCGCTTCTGTTCGGCGGTCACCTTCTCCGCACATAGGTCATAGGCAAAGTTTGGCCCGCCGCTGATCGTGGCGCCGGATTGCGAAATCGCCTGCAGCCATCGCACGGGCCGCTGCAGGAAGTGGGTCGGCGAGATGAGCGTATTCGGCCGGCCCATGTACAGCGGCTGCAGGATGCCGCCGATCAAACCCATGTCGTGATAGAGCGGCAGCCAAAACATGCCGCTGTTCGAGCGCGAGTGCTCGAACGCATAGGTGATCATCGCTGAATTGTGCATCAAGTTCGAATGCGTGAGCATCACCCCCTTGGGCGTGCCGGTCGAACCTGAGGTGTACTGCAGGAAGGCGAGTGTATCGCCATGGACGTCGGGCTTCCGCCATTCGTTGGCCAGGTCGTCGTCCCATTGATCGGTCGCCCGCCAACGAATCCGCTGCAGCGCCGGCGTATCGGCGATCATTGTCTGGACGCGTTCGAGAACCTCGAACGTGGTGAGCGCAATCTTGGCCTCGGCGTCGTTCGCGATGGCGTCGATGCGGGCCATGTTCCGGTTTCGCCGGGGCGGGTACGCCGGCACGGCGATTACGCCGGCGTAGAGGCAGCCAAAAAACGCGGCGACAAAATCGAGCCCGGCCGGATACAGCAACAGGGCCCGCTCGCCCTCCATGCCCATGCCCTGCAAGGCGGCGGCTATGGCCCGGGCTTTTCGATCGACGTCGGCGTAGGTCCACTCCACGGCGATCCGCTCGCCGTCGGTCAGGTAGCGAAAGCCCAGATCGTCGGCCTGGTGGGCCGCCCGATGCTGCAGCAGCTCGACCAGCGTCGACGGGCCGAAGAATGAACCGGGAAGTTGATCCAAATGAACCACAGTGGACTCCTCAGCATCGGATTCAACCTGAATCCGGCGCCGGTATGAACGAATCGGGGACCTTAAGGCGGGTCGGTCGCCGGCTTGGAGCTAGTCCTCCAATCAGGCGGCCGAGGAGTGTGCGGTCCCGAGGTAACAGTCGTCATCGTACGGGCCGCCGCCAGTCACGCCGCGCGCGGCCCGCTGCCGCTGGCGCCCATGCTAGCCGCCAGGCTGGCTCACAACTCAGCCATGCCGCTAGATTTCGCAGCATGGGGAGGATCAGCAGGCCCGTTCCGTGAGCCCGAAGTCGACCGAGGATATTGTATTTGCCAGCCATGGACCGATCACCCCCTGGAGAGTTATTTTCCGCGTCAAATCGGACGTTTAGGAGGGCTTACGAAGGAGCCTACCACCCCATTTGGGCCGCGGCAAACTTGCCTCAGCCCCCAAAACGAGCGTATTTGCATGAGCTTTGTTACGCGGACGGACGTCGGCGGCAGAGCTGGGGCCGTTTGCCGGATCGGCGCCGCTTCGCGGACACGCAGCACCCGCGCGAAGCGTAAGGCCTTCCAACTGTCTTGGAGAGGTTCCTTCGGCTCCGGGTGGCACGCCCTGAAAGGGCGTGGTGCGCAAGTTCAATCGCTCCACGCCCTTTCAGGGCGCGCCGCCCACGCTGCTGGCCGCGCGGGCGCTTGCTGCATTTTCATCGCCCATTCATAATGACTCTAGAGGGCGTCCGCCGTCCGTCCTTGAAGTCAAATCGCATAGGAGCGTCAGTCGTGTTAACAGAAAGCGAAGTCTCGCGAAGTTGGGTGAAGTTGTTCAAGGCTGGGGAGTTCACGGAGGCCAGCTTTGAGCGCGCGGAGGCCCTGCTCGACGAGCTGCGGCCCACGAGCCCGTTGCGGCATCGTTTGATGTCCGAGCTCGAGGAGCTCCGCCAGATGCACCCCGCGAACGTCCAGGCCTGAGCCGGACGCCGCGGCCTGCTCGCCAGAACGCCAACGTTAAAGCGGTCGCAGTGCGCACTGCCGCCGCTGTTTTTCTGCGCGGGACTGCGAGCGTGAAAAGAAATAGCCCCGACCAAGCTTGGTCGGGGCTATTGGTACGGTCAAGGTTGTCATCCTGAGCGAAGCTCAGAATGACGTCTCCGGCTAGTACACCAGCTCGGCGCCGATATTCACGCCGTTGATAAAGATCTCTTGCCGGCCTTCACGCCCTTCCTCGAAGCCCAGGCGCGGCAACTCGTAATTGACATTGCTCGCCGAGCGGCTGATGTTGTCGACGAAGACCGCCGTATAGCCGAGCTTCAGGGCGAAGGCCTGAGTCACCTGGTAAGCCGCTTGGGCACGCAGTTCAACCGTCGGCGAGAAAAACTCCTCCTGCTTGCCGTGATCAGCAACGGTCGGCGAGAAGTAGAGGGGCCGGTTCAGTTGTCCGGGGACGAGATCCGTGCCGATGCCGGCGAGCTGATCAAAGTTCTGGATGTTGTACGCGAACATGAACCGGCCGCCGAGATCGAACCGCGTGCGGTGACGTTGATGCGTCCAATTGGCCTGCACCTGCGGGCCGACGAGGTTATTGTCGATCCGCATGTCCAGGAAGCTCTCGCCCAGTGTGCCGCCGGTGCCGGCAAAGCTGAACTCATCGCGGAGCCGCAGATACCGCAAGCCAACGGCGACCTCGACCTCGTTATTCTGGTGTTTCACCATCTTGTGAAGGTTGCTGAGGCGATACGTCTTCATCAGTTCGACGCCGTCGGACTTCGTATCATTGCGGACGGTGAACGTCTGGAAGCTGGTCGGCAGGCGGACAATGTCTTCGAAGTCGCCGGCCGGATTGGGACTAAAGATTAGATCCGGATCCCGGCCAGGATCGTCTTCGTCAAAGCCATCGTATCCGTACTGGCCGTCGGCATCGATGTCGTCGGCCTGGCCGTCCGGTTGGAAGGCGCCGCCCGATTCGTCGACCACGTCGATGAAGCCGAGCATCAGGTCCAACGGATCGTCGAAGACGACCAGCACCGACCCGTAGAGCTCATCCTGCGTGGCCAGGCCGTAGAATTCATTGCTGCTGGCCGAGGGCCCGTCGAGAATGCCAACCCTCCAGCCATGATCTCCGTTGAAGTATCCCAGTTCGTAACGCTCGCCCCAGGCAAACGCCGCCTCCGGCGGCCCGGAGTCAATGCCGCCGAGCACTTCAGGCGGCATGGTGGCGATACGAGTCAGCAAGCTTGCCGGGTTCGGCGGAATGCCCAGGTCGCCTGCATGGCCGGAAAGGAAATTCCGGAACGGTGCATAGGAGCCCGTATCGGGGTTTTCCGTTCCCACGCGAGTTCGCTCGCCGGTGGTCGCCCAGCTCAGTTTATCAAACGAGAAGAACCAGCCGCACTCCCGCTCGATCGGCGTACAGTCGAAGTCGAAATCGACCGGGGCGAACCACTGGTACTCGTGGTAGCAACCCACGTCGCAGAACGCGTCCTCCGCTTGGCCGTAGGCGACGCTGGGCGCGACCAGGGCACAGGCGGCTGCAAACCAGTGGAGAATTCTTCGAGCGGTCATGGCTTCTGGCTTCCGTCGTGGGAGCGCCGCCAAGGGCGCATTCCGGTTAGCGCGAGGGCTGTAGGCAGCCACTTGCGATGTATCTGTGCCGGTAGTATCGGAATTGCGTGATCGACCGGTTGAGTAAGATCGGCAAAGTCTGCGGAAAATGCCGGTCGTCCGGGCTGTTCCGTGCTAGCGTGGATGAAGAGCGAACACGCCAAGTAGCCGCGGGCTAACAGCCCGCCGGTGCGCCGGAGGACGCTTTGCCATTTGGCGTCTCTTGCCGCTTCACCGGCGGGATGTTAGCCCGCGGCTATTGGGTTCATGCAAGTGACCTGAAGGCATATACTTGCAGCAGTGCTACGCTCGCGACTACGCATTCCTCAACAAAGTTGCTCTCCCCATGGCTTCTTTCCTATCTCGACAGCTACGGCGACTTGTTCCCCTCACCTGGCTGCTAGCTCCGCTGGCGGTTCTGGGCTACGGCCCGACCGCTACCGCGGAGCCCGCAAACGCCCCGGCCGCGGTCAGCGGGGAGCAGGAAGAACAAAGCAAACAGGATCCCGGCGAAAAGTGGGTCCGCCTGCGGACGGATAAGAAGCAAAAGCCGCAAGCCATGGAGACGGCCATCGTCCGCTACGTGAAGGCCGACGACGTGGAACCGGGAAAGGCGCCCAGCGAGTACAAGCAGTACGTCGATCTGGTGGGCGCCGTCCATGTCGGCGACCGCGCGTATTACGACAAGCTCAATCGGCGATTCCGCAAGTATGACGCCGTGCTGTTTGAATTGGTGGCGCCGGAAGGGACCGAGGTCCCGCGCGGCCGCGGCACGTCGAACGCCAATCCGCTTGGCGCGTTGCAGAACGGCATGAAGAGCGTGCTCGAGCTGGAGCACCAGCTCGAGCACATCGACTATTCGCAGGACAACATGATTCACGCCGATCTTTCGCCCGAGGACTTCTTCGAGTCCATGGAACAGCGGGAGGAGACGTTCGCCAACATGTACTTCCGCATGATGGGCGCCTCGATGGCCATGCAGAGCGAGCAGGCGGCCAAAGGAGAAAACGCGAACATCGATTTCATGTCGGCGCTATTCTCGGAAGACCGGTCGCGAATGCTCAAGATCGCAATGGCCCGCCAGTTCGAGAGCATGGAGCAACTGCTGACCAGCATCGGCGGGCCCAAGGGCTCGACGCTGATCACGGCCCGTAACGAGCGGGCTCTGGACGTCCTGGAGGAGCAACTGGACGAAGGAGTCGATCGCATCGCCATCTTCTATGGCGCCGGGCACCTGGCGGAGATGAACGACCAGATGGCCGAGCGGTTCGATATGAAGCCGATCTCGGTCGAATGGGTCGAAGCCTGGGACCTGCGGGAGTAGCCATATAGCCGGGCCATCCTGGCCCGGCTGCACACCCGGCCAGGATGGCCGGTCTATGTGCGTCCGCCTTTTCCGGCTCCGCTACCCCTGCTAAAATTCTCGATTCGCCCGCGCTTCGTGTGGGCCCGTCTGGTAAAGTCCACCCTAGCTTCGGGAGTTTCCACTCATGGCCAAGCCTGGTCGCAAAGTCAAAAAAGCCAATCACGGCAAGCGCCCCGCGTGCAGCCGTCCTCGCAAGAACCGCCGCCAGCAGGTGAAGACCTGACTCGAGCCGCTTGCGGCTTAGCGAGCTTCCGAAGTCGCGGAGGGATTCCGTGCCCGCTAACGATTTAATTGTCGATCCCGCTCACTTGGATCTCGACCGCGTCGTCGCCGACATCAAGGAGATCCGCCGCTGGATTCCACAACGCGACGCGATGGAGCAGCTCACGGCCATCGTCCTCGATGACGTCGAACGGCACATCTGCGTCGGCTATCGCGATCTCGCGGACAGTGAATTCTGGGTGAGCGGCCACATGCCGGGCTTCCCGCTGATGCCCGGCGTGATCATGTGCGAAGCGGCCGCCCAGGTACTGTCGTACCATGTGCAGAGAAATGACCTTTCGGGCGTAGACGTCGTCGGCTTCGGCGGGATCGATAACGTGAAATTTCGCGGCGTGGTTCGCCCGGGCGATCGGCTCGTCGTCGCCGTGCAGACGACCAAGCATCGTCGCGGCCGACTGGTGGCATGCCGGTTTCAGGAATTTGTCGGCGAGTCGCTGGTTTGCGAAGGGCAGATCACAGGAATCGCCCTGCCCGCTAAGATGCTCGAAGAAGGAATGGCTAAATGAAGAATGACGAATGACCCGCTAATCCCCCTCCCTCGAAGGGAGGGGCAAGGGGAGGGGATTCAACCTGGCTTGCGTGTCATGTAAGCAGAGAACCCCTCACCTTACCTCTCCCCTCAGGGGAGAGGGATTCTGCCTTCATTCGTCATTCGATAATTCGTCATTGATTTGATGGGCCGCCGAGCGCTTCCGAAGATTGATCCAAGTCTCGACCTTTCAAAACACTTTCGAACGGTCGAGGAACTCGTCGCGGCGCCCTGGGCGCCCGCGGCTCTCTTCGGCCGAGACGCGCCGCTGGAGGTCGAAGTCGGCAGCGGCAAGGGACTCTTTCTGCAGAACGCCGCGCTGGCGAACCCGGAGCATGACTTTCTCGGCGTGGAAGTCGCCTTCAAATATGCTCGGCTCATCGCCTATCGGCTGGCGAAGCGGTCGATTCCCAATGCGATTGCGGTCCACGGCGACGGGCTGCGCCTGTTCCGCGAGTTGATCGCCGCTGATTCGCTCGCCGCCGTGCACGTGTACTTTCCCGATCCATGGTGGAAAGCCCGGCACCACAAGCGGCGGGTAATGACCGAGGCGTTTCTGGCCGATATCACGCGCACCCTGCAGCCGGGCGGCCGGCTCCACTTCTGGACCGACGTAAAGGAGTACTTCGACAACACGCTGGAGTTGATCGCTAAGACAACTCAGCTGGTGGGGCCGATCGAAGTGCCAGAGCGAGCGGCCGAGCACGATTTAGACTATCGAACCCATTTCGAGCGCCGCATGCGGCTGCACGATGAGCCGGTGTATCGCTCGGAGTTCACTAAATAGCCCGGCCATCCTGGCCGGCCGAGCCTGGCCGAGCCTGGCCGGATTGGAAGCCATCCTGAGCGCAGCGAAGGATCTGGCGTTGCACAAGATTCTTCGCTGCGCTCAGAATGACGGCGAAACTCGCCGAGCCAGGATGGCTCGGCTATATATCAGCCCGCGGTGGTCGCGGCGGCTTCGTACGTGCGCTCGGCGGCGCCGTCGGCGTGGTTCTGATAATTCTCCAGCGCCACCTGATACAGCCGCTGGCCGCAGGGGGTCGGGTAGTCGCCAGTGATGCACGCGCGGCAAAGGTGGTCCGCCGGCTTGCCGACGGCCCGCGAAATCGCCTCCACCGGTAAGTATCGCAGCGAGTCGGCGCCCAACTCGGCCGCCATTTCGGCGAACATTTCCTCGCTCGGCAGCCCCTTGGCCACAAACGGCGGCGCGAACAGCTCGCGAATCCGCGACATGTCGATGCCGTAGAAGCAAGGGGCGATAATCGGCGGGCAGGCCACCCGTACATGAATCTCTTTCGCTCGCCCCACTTCGCGAATTCGATCGAGCAACACCCGCATCGTGGTCGAGCGGACGATTGAGTCCTCGACCAGCAGCACCCGCTTGCCAGCAAGCACTTCCGGCAGCGGCGTGTACTTGGCCGCCGCCTTGGCGACGCGCCCTGCCCCGCCTTCGATGAACGTGCGGCCGGCGTACCGGTTGCGGATCAGCCCCTCGACGCTCGGTACGCCCAGAGCGTACGCCATCGCGTCGGCCGCCGCCTTGCTGGTATCCGGCACCGGGACGACGATCAGATCGTCTCCCTTGGGAATCGTTTCCATGCGGGCCAGCTCTTCGCCGAGCGCCTTGCGGGCCAGATAGACGCTACGGTCGTCCATCGTGCTGGCGACGTTGGCGAAGTAAATCCATTCAAAGAAGCAATGGGCCGAGCGGCGGGCCTCGGCGAACCGCTCCAGCGTGATCTTGTTATCGACCACCGTGAGGGCTTCGCCGGGGGCGAGCGAGTGGATCGACTCGGGCTGGAAGCCCAGATTCAGCAGCGCCACGCTCTCGCTCGCCGCGGCCAGCAGCGGCCCCTCGATCGCGTAGCTCATGGGCTTCACGCCCAACGGATCGCGGGCGATCATCATCTCCCCCTGAGCGTTCAAGAGCGCTAGGCTGTACGCCCCGTCGAACCGCTGGGCCACGCTTCGCATGATCTCGATCAGCGGCGGCCGCCGGTCGCCCGACAGCTCGCGACTGATCTCGTGCATGATGATCTCGGTGTCGGTCGACCGCGTCAGGTGATGATCGTCCTCGGCCAGCAGCTTGTCTCGCAGCTCGGCGTAGTTGGCCAGTTGCCCGTTGAAGGCAAAGCTGAACCACTTGTGCTTCTGCAGATGATGCCGCTCGAACGGCTGGGCGTAGCTGACGTCGTCCTCGCCGCAGGTGGCGTAGCGAACGTGCCCGATCGCCGCCCGCCCGGCGTACGCCCGCATGATGCTTTCGGCCTTGCCCCGATGGTTCAGCCGGAACGCCTCGCTGACCGTGCCGAGCTTGCGGTAGGTGCTGAGGATCTGATTCCGGTCGGGGCTGTACGAGGTCATTCCCGCCGAGAGTTGGCCGCGGTTCTGCACGTCCAGCAGCATTCGCGGCATGAGCCGCGAGACCTGCTTGGGACCCTGCGGCGGCGCGAGCGGGCTGACAAAATCGCCCGCCAGATGGTAAACGGCGCAAACGCCGCACTCGTGATGGAGTTCGCTCATGCAGAGGGGGATGCTGGATGCGGGATACTGGATGCTCGGCGAGCCGGGCCGGAAGCGGCCCCGGCGAACCTCAATTCTACGCGGCACGCGCCAGACCCTCAACGACGCCATCTCCCGACTGCGCGATTACACACGCCAGGCGTGCTATACTCGCCAGCATGTCTAACGCCGTTTCGCCGCCGGCATTGCGCGTCTCCTTGCGCGAGTTCCTCGTCGTTTTCTCGGCGTTCGCCGTCGGCTTCACTGCCCTGGCGTTCGCCAATTCGTGGTGGCTCGCGGCAGTCAGTGGAGTTACCCTCCTGGCGGTCATCGCCGCGGCGGTGATCTCCCTGGTCGATCGCGGCAAAAGGCAAGCCAGCGCCATCGGGTTCGCCGTGAGCGCGGTTTGCTATCTGCCGTTGTTCCTGCAAGGTCGCGAAGCCGATCCGTTCACCGGTCGACTGCCGACGACTCAAATGCTGCAACCGATATTCCTGGCGGTTCGCGAACAGTCGTACGTCAATTCGCGCACCCGCGAGATCGTCAAAGAAACGGAGATTCCCCGAGGCGCGCCAGTGGAAGGGAAGGGAGGATTTCCGACTTATGGCCGGCGCGCCTTCTCAGGAGGATACTTCCTGCGGGCTGATTCAATTCCCGCGCTAGAGCACTTTATGCCGGTCGGTCATTGTCTCTGGGCGTTACTATTGGGCTACGTCGGCGCGAAGTTCGCCGGCTGGGTATATGTCCGCCGGCTGCGCGAGCAGGAATCGCAAGTAGCCGCGGGCTAACAGCCGCCGGTGTGGTGGTGAACGGCCCGCCACTTCACCGGCGGACTGTTAATCCGCGGCTACTTTCTGGAAGCGAACCTGATGCGGCGCTAGTGCCGCTTCCATTCTTCGGGGTCGATGTACGCGCCGTACTTCGACGCCGTTGCCAGACGGGAAAAGAAGTCGTAGGCCGTTTGCGACACGTCACGGATGGCCTGCTTCAGCTCCTCGCCTTTGCCATAGGCGCCCATCACGACGACGATGTACGGTCGATTCTCCGGTTCGACGATGGCCCACTCGGTCGTCGCGCCTGGAATGGCGCCGGGCTTGAACGCCACCTTCACGTCCTTCGGGAGCGGCGCCTTCACATCTCCAGGTTTGTCCTTGCGGAGGATTTCGAGGACGTCCTCGCTCACTTTACGGCTGACGAAATCTCCTCCATGCAGCAGCCGCATGATCTTCGCCGCATCGGCGGGCGTGGAAATGTTCTCCTCGCCGCGGGCACTGGCGGCGGTGTCCATCATCCGCCGCTGGAGCTTCGTGCCGCCACAGCCCAGCGATGCCATCGTCTTGGTGACGCTCTCCATGCCGACCTTATCGATCAGCATGTTGGTCGCGGTGTTGTCGCTCAGCACGATCATCAGCACGCACAGGTCGCGAACGCTCATCTGCGTGGTATGGTCGCCCAGCTCGCCGAGAATGCCGCTGCCGGCGACCTGGTACTTCTTATCGACCCATAGCCGCTCGTCGAGATCAATCTTGCCTTCGTCGGCTTGCTTGAAGACTTCCATCAAAATGGGAATCTTGATCGCGCTAGCCTGGGCGAAGGACTTATCCGCATTCACGGCGAAGCGGTGCTCGCCTTCGAGATCCTCGACGACGATCCCAAGCACGCCCTGGACGCCTTGGGCGATCTCTTCCAACCGCAGCTCTACTTTTTCATGGACTTCTCCCACGAGATGGTCCTCCGCAATTGCGCTGCTAACCGTTAACAGGAGGCTAGCTAGGATTGTCTCTCGCAAAGGCGCAAAGGCGCAAAGACAACGCAAAGAAATCAAGAGACGACTCATGTTGTAATGCGACCTGATTCTTCGATGAACTATTTACCCGTAATCTCTTATTCTTTCCTTTGCGGTTCCTTTGCGCCGTAGCGCCTTTGCGTGAGTTAAACTCACTTCGCCTCGGAAGAAGGGCTGTATCGCAAGCCTGCGATGATGGCTTCGCCGTATTCATTCCAGAGCTTGTCGCCGTCCATGCCGGCGTTGCCGGGGAGTTCGACCGTCACGATCGGTTTTCCTAACGTGAGACCGACAAAGGCGCCCAGCGAACCGGGCC
>DASVCM010000592.1:0-2729 GCA_036381635.1 Lacipirellula sp. | reverse complement strand
GGTTTCCTCCTCGGCGCTGGTCTGCACCGAAGTCTCGCCCGCGTCAAAAGCCCCGTTCTGGTTAGCGTCGACGTACACCGTGACATTCGGCAGGGCCGTGTCGCTGCCGTTCAGCACGCCGTCACCATTGGTATCGGCGTACACCGTGCCGCTGAAGCTCACCTGGTCCGGCGGCGCATCGCCCGGATCGAGCAGGAAGTTCAGGCCCTTGATGCCATAGACCTGCTCCTCGCCGTTGTCGTCGAGCCAGGGAATCGGCACGCCGTTGGCGTCGACCGGAGTTTCGAATTCGCCGAGGCCGCCGGTCTTTTGCCAGACCTTGAAGTGCTCGGGCCCAATGTGCCACTCGGCGCGGTAATGATCCAGCACCCCGTCGGGGGTGATCGAGTCGTCCGCCGCAGGCCGACCCTCCGGATCCTCGATCGAGATGACGTACTCGTCGGGGACCAGGTCGAAGTAAAAGTTGCCATCATGGCCGGTGACGAACCGCCCCACGATCTGGTTGTCACTCACGCGCCGGGCGACGACCGTGATGTTCTCGGCGAAGTCTTCCTGATTGACGTCGGGAATGTTGATGACGCTGCCGAATGTCGAGCCGTCGCTCAGACGGACCATCCGGCTGAAGTTGAAGTTATCGTCGCCATCCTCATCGATGCCGATGGCGCCGGAGATGCGTTGCGACTCGGCGCTAATGGGCCGGCCGTGCCAGGCCATTTCGAGGCCGTTCAAAACCAAACTGGTGTCGCCCCAGTTCTCAATGACCACGCGCCAACCCTGCGTCATGGCCTGTCCCGGCGTCAGTGTTAGCAGACCTGTGTCCGGATCGATGGTCGGCTCTCGGTATTGGCCAAGTTGATCGACCGCCGGCATGCCGGTCACCGGATCGAACACGATCCGGTCGTCGGAGCGCTCGCCCCAACTCCGCGTGCTGCGGAACGTCCATACCAGCGACCCTTCCTGGGTGTTGATCGATCCTGGATCGCCTTGCGGCGGCAGTCCATTGGACTCGCCCAGCGGCTGCAGATCGGGCGAAACGGGCGTCGGCCGCATCCAGTAGTTGTTCAGTTCCGATTGGGTCCCGTCGGGCGAGATCAACAGAATCCGCAAATGGTCCAGGGCTTCCGCCGCATCGCCGCCGACCGAGACCTTTACCTCGACGTTCTCGACGCTCATCGTCTGATTGGCTGGCACGTTGAACTCAATCGACGAGAAGCCGCGGTAAATGAAGTCCTGATCAAAGTTCGGCATCTCCGCGAACAGCTCGTTGTAGAGCCCGATGAAACCGGGCCGACCGCCGAGGCCGCCGGGAACCAACTGCCAGCCGGTACGATTATTCCCCTGCTCGGCCGCCGGTATGTTCAGCCCAAAGCCTTGCGAAAACGACGTGAACGACAATTCCGGCGGCAGCGCCTGGTTTTTCGTGTGCCACTGCTCGGCCAGGCGCACCGCGAGCTCAGCGTCGAGCACGCCATGCGCATAGCCAATCATCTCGCCATACGCCCCTCGGCCCTGGCTCACCGTGTACCCGGCGCCATTGGTCATGACGTGCGGCGCGGCGACATGATACTCGCCGAAGCCGACGAAATTTGGATCTTGGATAGGCTGCATCGTCTGCTGGAAGGCGTCAGTCAGACCGCCCACGAATTCCACATCGTGGAAGATCGGGATCTGGTTGACGATCCAGGTGCTCTGCGTGCCGCCAATGCCCTGACTCTGCCCTTCCTGCGGAATGCCAAGCGGCGCGTTCATCCGCGCCGAGCGGACCAGAATCTCCTGCACGTCGCGCCAGGTGAGCTCGGGGTTCGCCTCGAGCATCAGCGCGATCACGCCCGACGCCAATGGCGCCGAGGCGCTGGTGCCGTTCATCCGCGAGGTGAAATCGGCGTTGGGCAGAAAATCGCGGTCGAACGGATAGGCGGCGTCGTTGGTCTCTTGGCCATTGGGATCGGGAACGGCGTTGAAGCCAAAGTCGCCGGTCAGGTCGGTGGTCCAAAGACCGCTGCCCAAACCGGTGTCGTTGGTGATGACGAGCCCGGCGTTTGAACCGGTTGGCGCCGCCACCAGAATCGCCGGCGAAATCTCGGGGTACGGCGTGATCGTGCCGTCCACGTTGTTGTAGAAGCCGTCGTGGTCGACGCCTGTGACGCCGATCGTGTAACGATTATTGAGCCAGCCGTTGTACGCGGAGCTGTCGTATTCGCCGATCGGCTGCCAGCCCTCGGCGAAGCCCGGCCCGGCGTTATTGCCCGCCGAGAAGACGTGAATCACGCCCTTTCCCTCGCGACCAAATAGGATCGAATCGCGAAGCGCCAGGAACTCGGCCAGCGTCGGCCCCGACACGGCGCGACTTAGGCCCGGGCCCCAGCTATTGTTGGTAATGTCAATGCCGTTGAAGATCGTGTAACGGAATGCGTCAATAAATGCTTGCTCGGTTTGGCCGAAGTCAATCAGCCGGACCGCGGCAAGCTCAACGCCTGGCGCCACGCCCACGCCGCCAATGCCATTGTTTGCCGTGGCGCCAATTAGCCCCGCCACCGCCGTGCCGTGCGCCGCGATGCGATTGAACTGCGAGAAGATCGGGTTGCCGTTGCCCGACTGGTTCAGCGCGTCGAACGATAGCTCTTCGTTAATGTTGTCGATCAAGTCGGGATGGTTGAGCTGAACACCGCTATCGAAGACGGCGACGGTCACGCCCTGGCCGGTGTAGCCAAGATTCCAGGCGCCCATCA